>NZ_DAOMOZ010000087.1:0-18171 GCF_035444585.1 Agriterribacter sp. | reverse complement strand
CCTGTATTTAAAAGCTGGATTGCCTGGTACCTTATTGTTGCAGGCGTGCTGGTATTGCTGATCATCCTGTTTATTTATTTCACGAAATATTTTTCATGAGCTATCCCGACTGGTTTGTACTGGTTATAACGCTTGCTGTTATCATTCTTTACGGTGTATACAAGAGCCGTACCACCAGGAACCTCGACGGTTATTTTTTAAGCAACCGCGAAATGCCCTGGTATATTGTATTGTTCAGCATTATGGGAACGCAGGCCAGCGCCATTACTTTTTTATCGGCGCCCGGACAGGCTTATACCGATGGCATGCGCTTTGTGCAGTATTATTTCGGGTTGCCTTTGGCCATGATCGTTCTGTGCATAACCTTTGTTCCCATCTTTCATAATTTCCGGCTGTACACCGCGTACGAATTTCTGCAAAAAAGATTCGATGTAAAAACAAGAACGCTTACTTCTTTTCTCTTTTTATTGCAGCGGGGCTTATCTACCGGCATCAGCATATATGCACCGTCCATTATTCTTTCGTCTTTACTGGGATGGAATATTTACTGGACCAATATTTTCATGGGCGGGTTGCTGATCATATACACCATGGCGGGCGGAGCCAGGTCGGTGGCTTATACACAGCAATTGCAGATCGTTATTATTTTTGCCAGCATGTTCATTGCGGGGTGGCTCGTGGTAAAATATTTACCCGAAGGCGTAGGGCTTTTTGACGCCCTTCGGGTAGGAGGGGTGATGGATAAAACCAATGTAATTACAACCGGTGTTAAGGAAGGGGGCGGGTTCGACTGGAGCGACAAGTACAATTTGTGGAGCGGGATAATTGGCGGGTTTTTCCTGGCCCTGTCTTATTTCGGGACCGACCAAAGCCAGGTAGGGCGCTACCTTACGGCAAAATCTATCAGGGAAAGCCGGATGGGCTTATTGATGAACGGCCTGGTTAAAGTGCCCATGCAGTTCCTGATACTGATGCTGGGAGTGCTGATCTTTGCTTTTTACCAGTTCCACGATGCGCCACTGTTTTTTAACCAAACGCAGGTTCAAAAAGTAAGTGAGTCAAAATACGCAGGTTCGTTATCGCAATTACAGGAGCAATATAAGACGGTTGATTTGCAGAAAAAACAACTGATACAGTCTATAGCGGCAAACGGAACAGCCGATATTTCGGCAGAGAACCGAACGGAACTTACGTATATCAACCAGCAAAGAGACAGCCTCCGCACCGCGTTTAAAGGGCTGGTGGAAAAGCCTGAAGTGGGCGGGGATTCCAATGATGCGAATTACATTTTCCTGCGCTTTGTGCTCGATTACCTGCCCAAAGGGCTGATTGGTTTACTGATCGCAGTGATTTTTATTTCATCATGGGGCAGCATAGCCGCTGCGCTCAATTCGCTTGCATCAAGTACCATTGTAGATATTCATAAAAAATTCATCAATAAAAACCTCGACGATGCAGGCGATTACCGGGTTTCCCGGTGGTATACTTTGGCCTGGGGCATATTTTGTATTGTGGTTGCCCAGTTTGCCTATAATCTTGGCAACAGCTTAATTGAAGCGGTTAATATACTGGGTTCACTTTTTTACGGGGTGATCCTGGGTGTGTTTCTGATGGCGTTTTACAGTAAGCCGGTAAGAGGCAATGCCGTTTTCTGGGGAGCAATACTGGGTGAAATACTCGTAATTACCCTGTTCATACTTAATGAGAACAAGATCATTAACCTCAGCTTTTTATGGCTGAACGCCATTGGCGCCCTTGCCGTTATGGCGGCCGGCTGGGCGCTGCAGCTTTTCATTTTTAATAAAACAGCTGCCAGGCAGTAGTATTTTTCCCATTAGTCGAAAAATCGGGCATGTTGGCCGATTTCGTTACAGGCCTGTGGCATTGGTATGTATCTTCACACCAGTTAATGATTTTCTATTTATCCATTGCCCTTTGTGAAGCCGCTATAAAATCTATAATTATGAAAACGTATTTGTTACTCAGGAACAACAAACAAACAGGGCCTTATACTGCAACTTGCTTATTACAAATGGATCTTCAGGAATTTGACCTGATCTGGGCAGAGGGGGAAAGCATTACCTGGAAATATCCTTCAGAAATGGCTGAATTCAGGAAAGCCGCACCAAAAGCCGGGTTTACCGAAGCTACGCTGGTCAATAGCCGCAAAGAAAAGCAGATCCTGTATTTTGATGCTCATATCGCAGAAATGGAGTATAAAAAAGTGAATATTGAATGTATACAGGAGCCCGATGCCGTGTTGTGTGATGTAGCCCCGGGTTATGAATACCTTGTTCGGGCCCAGCATTTCAGATTGCCTGTTTATGATCTTGATAATGAAGCAGCCGCAACCAATGATGCACAGCAGGAAGCGGTGGATGCTGCAAATGCCATATTAAACCATTCGTATAACGTATTGGGTTCCGAACAAATTATAGATACCCCTGAGCATAAGGCTGATCTTCATGGCTGTACAACTGTATGGACTGTGAGGGCTAAAAATGAGCAGGTAATAAGCAGGAATGCCGGTTTGAACAAAAAATCAAATATTTTCAGGGGCGGACTGAACGCAATAATGATGGGTTTGCTAACCCTTGCATCATCAGGCTATATGAACTTTAAATTATGATATAGCAAAAAATAAATGTTGCCTCATAAAATATTTCATTAATATAGTATCTTAACGTACAGTTTACCTAATTTTACCGGTAAGCTGTACTGTTGTAATGTATACTCCAATACCTTTGTACCGTATATATTCTTTTTGACTTTATATCCTCCTCCTCTGAATAGCCATATTTTCAATATGTTATTCAGCTATGCATTATCCTTCCTTTGAAATATTCGCATTGAACCTCTGATCAAAATTGTATGTTCATGAAAGAATATTTGTTATTGCGGAACAATACCGAACTGGGTCATTACTCACTCGAAGAATTACGTGCAATGGGCTTAAAGGCCTATGACCTGGTTTGGGTTGAAAATAAAAGCTGTTCCTGGAAATATCCCTCAGAGATCAGTGAGCTGGCAGCATTTGCACCCCCGGTGGAAATGATGCCCAATAACATGAACAGCTTTGGGAGCAGAATAGTGAATATAAACACATCTATAAGCGGCGCTGACCGCCTTTTTGGGAGTGATGAAGATATCGTAAGTGATGAACCGCCTGTAAGGCATATTGGTCATATTGTGGCATTTAAACCGAGAGTTGATCATACCCGGATCCGGACGATTAAATCTACGGTTCAACCCCATGTGGTAAAAGTGGAATTGCGCCAGGAAAAGGTAAACGCGAAACTGCCTTTAAACGAAGCTGCTGCCGGTCATATACAGGAATATTCACGCAGGAAGTATATAACGGCGGGTTTTATGCAACAGGCTTTTATGGCGCGGCATACATCACGCCTTTCACAATTGATTTCCTCGTTGAGCAACAACAATAAAATGGAGATGGTGGTGTTGATGATCGGAGCAGCATCTTTGCTGGCGGTGGCCTGGCTGTTCATAACTACCGGCTATTGATCCCTCTAAAAATAATTGCCCTATTCAGCCTGCAGATAGGTTGCAGGCGCTTCCTTGGCCGCTGTTTTTTGGGTATTGTGCAGGCTGTTGGGCGGGAAGCCCGTTTTGTAGAAATGCAAAAACAGCAGCAATAATGCTGTTCCGCCCAGGGCGCAGGCCCAGATCCACCATTTTTTCTGTTCGGTACCAGCTTCAACAGGAACACCGGCGTCGTCGCGGATAAGCTGATGCTGAATAAAGCTCCCGCTTACTTCTGTATCGCCTCTTAAAATGGTATGATTGGCATTGACCCTGATGATACGCTTTGCAGCAACGGGTTCCATGAAGTCGTATGTTATGGTTTTGGCTTCCAGTGTTACACTGCCACTTAAATCTGATCGTAAAACGCCTACTTTATCCCACACAATTTCATCACCTTCTTTCAGCTTGTTTTTCAGTTCATACGAAAAATCGTTTACCCGTTTAATGGCTTCCCATTCTTCTATCTGTAAACGCGATGCGATATACTGAAAGAGATCTTTATCCGGCGCATCATGCATATCGTCGAAGATCGTTTTTTGCATGGGCGGCTCAATCATATGATCCGAAAAATTACTTATAGCCGGGATATTCTGTAATTCAATGGTTCCAAGTCCGGGTAAGCTTAATGATTTATGTTGTATGAGGTATTGATGCAGAATGTGGAACATGTAAAAATTTTAACAGAATTACAATACACTAAGATAATATTTTTTGCCACAGCACGGCAGCAACCCGGTGGAATTGATCTGCCGGATCAGGATAATATGATCTTTGGTTTACCGTACTATTTCGAAAAATTGAATGTAATGCCTCCAAGCATATTAAAGCCGTATACGTCGTACTGGTTCCAGCGCTGGTATTTGTTGTTGAATACATTATTGGCCTGCAGCCAAAGGTTAAACTGTTTGGTTACCCTGAATTCAAGCCCGGCGCTGAGGTCTACCGGGTGCCTGCCGGTGCCTACACTTCTATCGCCATTATCTTTAAGATATTCGTATTTGGCGCCTTCAAAAAAGAAAAGATCGCTTTTGAACCAAAGGTCTTTTAGTATTCTCCAGCGCAGGGCAGCGCTGAATTCTCTTGGTGTGATACCCCAGGGCTGTGGCTCTGTTTTTTGCTTGTTGAAGAGCAGCCAGTTGAACCGGCCGGTAAGCGAAAAATCTTCAGCCTGCACCACACCTATTTCTCCATGCATTTGAAAAGCATCCAGCTTTTCTTCATTGCGTATGGAAAAGCGGTTCCCTGCCAAAGCAATTCCGCCTCCCGGCCCGGCAGTGACATTTTCATTAGCAAATAAAGGCATATTGTAAAACTGTACCAGCCCCACTTTGGCATTATAAAAAAAACGTTCCATGAATGTTCCTTTTATACCGCCGAAAGTTTCATTTACACGTGTATTCAGCAATTGGGTCGGTTGCGCAAGGTATGGATTGATGGAAGCGAACCGCCTGTAAGAGCCCTTATCATAATGCATCAGCCAGCCCAACTGAACAATAAGTCCTTCGCCGCCCAGTTTAAGGTCTGCCAAAAGGTCGGGCATCAGCTTAAAAGTAGAATTATCCCATGAAGGAATTACACCGCCATGAATATTAACGGCTTCGTTTTTGAACTGCAGGGCAAAGGGAACGGTAACAATGGTATTGTTTATTGATGGCGCCGTGCTGCGCGAATACTGGGTGTAATCGGCATTTACGCCCAGCTTAATGCTCAAAGCATCGCCAATGGCTTTTTCCAGCGGCAGATCAGCCACCGCATTGAATTCTTTCCCGTCATGATTGTCATTAAAGAAAGAGAGCTTTACATCCGGATGATATTTTAATCCGAACTCCGTTGGCTCTGTATTTCTGAAGCCAACATTTGCATCAAAGCTGAGGAAACGCTGTAAAAGGTCACCTTTATCAAATTGATACGCACTGTGGTCGTAGCCATACAGGTAGTACTTGTCATTGCCGAAAGAAACTTTACCATAGAGTTCCTGCTTTGCTGCAGTAACCATACTGCCATAGGCGCTTGCGCCGGCATCTGTATATTCCTGGTATTGGGGAGATTTTCCTTTTGATGAAATATAATGCGCTAAAATATTGAGATTGGCATTTGTACCATTGTTAAAGCTCAGTCCGGCCTGCGCAAATGGTGTTTGAAGGTTCCCATAGCCCAGCTTAACAAAGTTGCTGGCTGCCCATTTGTCCGAAGAATCAATGTTGAGCGCCAGCGGACTGATGGCAAGAGGCTGGTATACCAGTGATAAGCTGGTAACGGGAATATTGTAACTGAATTTGGGCTTGGAAGAATCAGGTACCGGAGGGGCAGCCACGAAGTTTATCCTGGCAGCGTTTTTTAATTCCGGCTTAAAAGACGAAGTGATTTCAATGGTTTGCTTTTTCAGCGGATCCTGGGCATGCACAGTTGTTATGCACAATAAAAGCCCTAACCCAAACAAAAGAGATGTTTTATTATATATCTTGTTTTGCATTCTCATTTTTTTATAATCTGTAAAAACAAATCAACCTCCGACAGATCCAATACATCGGCTAACTAATCCTGGATCTTACTTTCACTTTTTTCTTCACTGATTACCGTTTTTAATTTTTCTGCTGCTTCATCTTTCAGCTCGGTTATGCTGCTGTTGTCTACCACGCTTTGTAATGTGGCTTTTGCGTTAAAATAGTCTTTCTGCTTCAGGTAAATATCGCCCAGCAATATATAAGCCTTCGTAATCCAGAAATCGTATGAACCCGACTTGTTGATGGTTTCAAAAGCAGCCTTATCCGCATTTTTCAGGTCATCAAGCAAAAAGTAGCAACTGGCGATCTCATACCTGGCCTCTGCGGCAAAAGACGCTTTATTGATGTTCACCACATTCCTGAAATTCCGTATGGCTTCGGCGTATTGCCCTTTGTTTTGATCGGCTCTCGCTGTTGTCATGTAAGCCAGCACTTTATCATCCACGCTGGTGTTTTTTTCCTTCAGCAATTCCTGGGCATTGGCAACCGCTTCTTCCCATTTCTTTTGCTGGTACTGGCTGCGCAATAATCCCCGCATGGACTCTAGCCGGTTTTCACCTTCTGCTGCCAGCGTTTTAAGCGCAGCAAAGTATTGTTCGGCTTTTGCGTAATCTTTCAATTCGAAATAATAAATACGGCCTGCCTGCAAAGCGGCTCTCTCGGCATATTTGCTGGCGCCTCTTTCTGCAACTTCCGCGTAGCCGCCTGCTGCATTTTGCCAGTCTTTGCGCTGGTTATAGATCTCACTTCTTAAAAACCATGCGTCCAATGCATGCTGCCCATCGGGAAATTTGTTGAGATAATTGTTAAAAGCGGTCAGCGCGCTATTGAAATCTTTATCTATGTATTTATTTTCTGCGCTCCTGTAAGTAAGATTATCTTCTTCGTCAACTGTAACAGAACG
The DNA here is from genome assembly GCF_035444585.1 of Agriterribacter sp. GTDB lineage: Bacteria > Bacteroidota > Bacteroidia > Chitinophagales > Chitinophagaceae > Agriterribacter. The sequence goes on along the minus strand of NZ_DAOMOZ010000087.1, from coordinate 11,220 downwards.
CCCCACGCTTTTCATAAAATCAATGTACGCATCTGTTTTGCCTTCTGCCGTGTAAATCGCTTTTACATTTTCAATGGCTTCATTTGCTTCGGGGGTATTGGGATAATCTGCCACCAGTTTTTTGAACTGGTTCAGCGCCTCCGAATTGTTGTTCAGGTTTAAATACGACAGACCTAATTTTAACTGGGCCTCCGGTTTAAGATTGCCTGCTACAGGGGCGTTAATTACATTATTTAAATAGGGTACGGATTCGCGGTATCTTTCATCCGCAAGATATGTTTTTGCGATCTCAAGATTCACATCGGGTATAAGCACCGAAGAAGGGTACCTGGCTTCAATACTTTTCAGCAGGTTGATTTTTTCATTGCCGTTGTTTATGCCCGCTATCATTGCCGTTTGATAGGTGGCATAATCACCTGAAGGCCATGAATAGCGGATAATCGTATTGTACACCGACCGGGCTTTGGTAAAATCCCTGTTCATAAAATAACAATCTCCCAGGCGCAGATAGGCATCCTGCTCAACAGGCCTGGCGTTTAATGAAGGGTTTTTACTCACCTGCTCAAAAAAGGACAAAGCCTGCCGGTAGTTGAGTTTGCGGTAATAACAGTATCCCAGGCTATACTTCGCATTAATAACACTCACTTCCCCGCTTGTGTAAGACGGATTGCGGAGGTAGTTGTTATAAAAGGATATAGCTTCATCAAGACGGTTCTGGCGGTATGCTATTTCACCTTCCCAAAAATTAATAACGGGCAGTACCGGAGCATTAAAAGGGTCTTTAAGCGCTTTGTCCAGCAGTGCTTTTGCACCATTAAGATCCTGGTCATTGATCAGCTCCATTGCCCTGCCGTACAACACTTTGGGATACATTCTTTTCACTGATTCGGGCGGCGATTGTATCTTTTCGAGAATGCTGAGGGCTTCGCGGTAATTGTTGGTATTGGCCAACAGCGCTGCTGCAATTTCGGCCGCTTCTTTCTGATAGGCGGAGTTGGGGTATTCATCCAAAAACTTCCTGAACTCGCTTAATGCTATATCCTGGTAGCCGAGCTCATACGAAAGCTTGGCATAATTGAATTTAGACACTTCCCTTTGCGCAGGGTTGGTATTGTTGGCAGCGCCAAATGAAAATGCATTTCTTGCACTGGCCTTATCGCCCAGTTTAAGATAGGCATCCCCTAAAATATACATGGCATTCTGACTCAGTGAATCTTCGCCACCGCTCAGTTGCTTTAAGCCCTCCACCGCTTTATTCAATTGCCCGGTCTGGTAATAACAATAGCTGAGCTGATAAAGGGTTTCACGGCTTACCTTGTCGGTTTTATTAACATATTCTTCTAAGTAAGGCAGGGCTTTTGCATATTCGTTCCTTTCAAACCAGGCATGCCCTATCAGTTCTTTCATGGGAATATCGTAGTAACCGCTTGTTTTGTCAAGAGCCGATTCACCATATTCGAGGGCCTTGTCTTTTTGTCCCTGTACGTAATAAATATTGGCCACGTAAAAAGGAACCACATTTTTATACCGGGCATCATTCTCTACTTTCTGAAAAGCGCTTAATCCTTCCCGGTAGTTACGCCTGGCGTAGGCGATCAGCCCAAAATAGTAATTCGCATCTTTATAGTTAGGGTCGGAAGAAGATTTTGCAATGGATTCAAGCAGGGGGGACGCTTTATCGAACTGCTGTAGTGTAAAATAAGCGTATCCCTGGTGGAACTTCATATCGGCAACCTGCCTGTTGCTCAGGCTGGCTGCACCGGTTTGCTCGTAGTATGCCAACGCCTCTTTCATATCTTTTTGCCGGAAATAATATTCTGCAAGATGAAAGCTCAGTCTTTGTTTAAGCGAGGGATTGTAATTCAGCTCAATAAAATTTTTTGCATCTTCTGCAGCAAAGACTTCGTTTTGCTGTAACCCGCAGGCAATGGTATAAAACTGCACATCATCGTATGCTATGCTGTTATTGCTCCGGTCTGTGGAACGCAGCCCGTTTCTCAGTTCTTTAAAAAGCGGATAAGCAAGGCTGTATTGTTCCTTTTGAAAAAATGCTTTAGCCTGTTTATAATTGACCAGGGGATCGGTATAAATTCTTGTTTGCTGAGCAAAGGCCCCGGTTGCAATACATGCCAGTGCCATTGTAATGTAAATAAAGCGTCTTTGCATATTTGTAGTGTTATCGTACAACGCCGCTGCCATTGGCCGATTGCACGAAGTTCAATCCTCTTTTGTTACAAATTTCTTAAAGTAAAAATCAGCGCTAAGTTACTGTGAACAAATTTTGCAATAACCATTCCAAAACACTTGTGGATAAAAGGTTGGTATCTCTTATTTTTGCCAGGTAAAATAAAAAAATGAAAAAACTTTTATCTACAGGTTATACCAACTGGGCTTTTAATATCGCCATGCTGGTGCTTCGCGCCGGGTTGGGCCTAATGATGTTGCCGCATGGTTATGATAAGCTGGTGCATTTTGCACAGAAGAAAAACACGTTCATGAATTTTTTGGGGATGGGCAGCACGTTTTCACTTTCTCTCAGTCTTTTTGCTGAATTCTTCTGCGCCATGTTCGTTATTATAGGTCTGTTCACCCGTTTTACTGTATTGCCGCTCATTATCGGGATGGCGGTTGCTTTATTTAATGCGCATGATGCTGCCATTTTTGGGGATGGCGAAAAAGCAGCACTTTATCTTTCCGGCTTCATCGCCATATTTTTACTGGGCCCCGGCAAAGCCAGTGTTGATGGAATGATGGGGAAGTGAGTTATTGGGTTACAGGTTTCAGGTTTCAGGTCTGAAACGGGCCATCGGCAATCAGATTTCAGCCATGAGCAAATTCAAAGTAATTACTGAATCTGAAAGCTAATGGCCGATGGCTCATCGCTCCGTTCACTTCAACACATTGAGTACGGTATACATTTTACGCACCAATGCAGATGCCGCACCATTGTAGTTGTTCACTAAAAAAGAGAAAATATAGGTTCTGCCATCGCCGGAAGTATGGTACCCGGTAAAGCCTTTTACATTTCTTATAGTGCCGCTTTTCATTTTCATGCCATTGTATTCGGGTAATGAATGGTAAAAAGAAGAAAACCAGCTTTGCTGCCGGGCGTATTTGAGTATTTCAACCTGCGCATGGGCAGTAACCCGGTTCAATGGCGAAAGCCCGGAGCCATCTGCTATATTTAATTCTGCCGGATCAATTCCATTTTGCTTCCAGAAGTTTTTTACAATGTTAACGCCGGTGTCTGTAGCGCTGTAGCCTTTCTTTTCATATGCCATTGTCTTCAACAATGCTTCACCATAGAGGTTAATGCTTTTTTTATTGAACCAGTAAATGATGGAATCGAGCGGGGGGGAGGTTTCTGTATGGATAATGGTATAGTCGTAAATTTCCCCGTCAGAATTTTTTTTTGCTTTAAAAAAGGGATCTGCTATTCCTGTATTTACCAGATTGTTTGCTAATTCGGCAATAAATTGTTTGGCGCCTGAGGGAAAAGCACCCGATATGCCAAAGCCGTTTTCGTTAACAGGGATCGTTCCTTTAACAATCCCGGCAGTATCATTTAAAGGGAAATAGATATATGCATTATCGCCCGTTCCGCGGGCAGCGGCAGTTGCCATTGAATGAAGCGTATAGCCAAACAATTTGGGGTGGGTGCCTGCTATGCGCACGGGGTCGCCTATGTTTTTTCCCGATTGCAGCAACAGGTCGTATTGATTTTCACGCCAGTTCAATTTTTCAGCTCCGGCGCCATAGTAATTCCCTATATCCTGCCACATCCAGCCATCGGGTATATCACTATGCGCCCACCCTTTATTATCAACATATATTGCGTTAATATGCAAACGATTTTGCCTGAGTGAGCCGGTGATCCGCTCCAGTGTTTTATCGGCTTTTGTATTTTGCCACCGTTCACTTCCCAATGTGGGGTCTCCCGAGGGTAAAATGTATAAATTGTTACCGGCAATGCCAAACTTTGTCTGGTACCTGAAATCCTGTCCCAGCAAAGCAAAAGCAGCGGCGCTGGTGATTATTTTTTGGGTGGAGGCCGGTGCCAGTCCCGTTTGCGCGTTTTTATCAAATACTACTTTCCCGCTCCCGGCATCAATTACATACAATGAGCTGATGGCATGTGCCAACTGGCTGTCTTCTTCAAACCGGAGGAATGCTTTTTGCAGTTTTTGTGTAACCGTTTGCGCGCCGGTCTTTGTTGCAGGGAACATTGCAGCCATTACAAGGATGCACAATGTAACTGTATGATCGCAACTCCTGATTGCTCTTCTCATAATAAAAAAATATTTATCGCTAAGGCTGGAATAATTAAATTTATAGTATGGAAAATGAAGTTAAAGAGCCTGCGCCAAAATACAACTATATTTCGCCTGAAGCATACCTGGCAGCGGAAAGGGCTTCCGAAAGCAGGAATGAGTACTATGACGGGCATATTATTGCTATGGCCGGCGCCAGTTTGCGGCATAACAGGATTGCCATGAACCTGTACCGGGAAGTGGGTTCTTTTTTGAAAGGCAATCGTTTCAATATGCTTCCTTCCGATATGCGTGTGTGTACCCCCTCACATGATTCATATATGTATCCTGATGCGGTAATTGTATGCGGTGAACCTCAATTGGAAGACGATAAGTTTGACACCCTGCTAAATCCTTCGGTGATATTTGAAATCCTTTCTCCTTCTACCAGCAGTGTGGATAAAGGAAGAAAGTTTTTCTTTTACCGTGAGATCCCTTCGTTAAAGGAATATATTATGATTGATGCGCTCAGGCCATTTGTCATTGCTTCCCGCAGGCAGCCGGCCAATTCATGGGCTTTTGAAAATACGGATGAAGGTTCTTTCACTGTTCAAACCATTGGCTTTACCCTTACCTTGCAGGAAATTTATGATGGCACAGATATCTGATCCTTTTAATGATACACTCAAAATAAATGCTTCTGTTATTACCATCGGCGATGAGTTGCTGATAGGGCAGGTAATAGATACCAACAGCGCCTGGATAGCGCAGGAGCTGAATAAAACGGGTATATGGCTCAGGCGAAGAGTATCGGTTGGCGATAGTAAGGAAGAAATTATCAGGGCACTGGATGAAGAAAGCAGGGATACACCCATTGTTCTTATAACAGGCGGACTGGGTCCTACCGCTGATGATATAACCAAGCCGGTGCTTTGCGAATATTTCGGCGCTTCACTGGTTATGAATGAAGAAGCCCTGGCAAATGTAAAAGCCATTTTTGCAAAATTGAACCGCCCGCTGATAGAACGTAATATTAAACAGGCAGAAGTGCCGGATAAATGCACCGTTATTCCCAATAACAGGGGAACAGCTCCCGGCATGTGGTTTGAAAAGGAAGGAAAGATTTTTGTAAGCATGCCCGGCGTTCCGAATGAAATGAAAGGAATGATGACAGACTATGTTATCCCGCGTTTGCGGCAGTATTTTACTTCCCCTTTTATAGATCACCGTACCCTGCTTACGTTTGGCATTGGCGAATCCTTTCTTGCAGAAGCCATTAAAGACTGGGAGGCGCAACTGCCCGGTCATCTTAAATTGGCCTACCTGCCCAACTACGGTATGGTGCGCCTGCGCATTACCGGTAGCGACAACGATAGCGACAGATTACAGGAAACTTTAAACAGCGAGTTCCAAAAATTAAAAACGCTGGTAGCCGGGTGGCTTGTAGCATCGGAAGACACAACGCTTGCACAGGTAATCGGCAAAATGCTGCAACAAAACAAACAAACAGTTTCTACTGCCGAAAGCTGCACGGGAGGATATATTGCCCACCTCATTACTTCAGTAGCAGGTTCCTCTGCCTGGTATAAAGGAAGCGTGGTAAGCTATGCCAATGAGGCAAAAGAAAACATGCTTGGTGTGCAAAGGAGCACCCTGCTGTATGCAGGAGCCGTAAGTGAAGATACAGTAAAGGAAATGGTGCGCGGCGTTATGGCAAAAATGAATACACAATACGCGGTGGCCACTTCGGGTATAATGGGCCCGGACGGAGGCACGGCGCAAAAGCCTGTAGGAACGGTGTGGACAGCGGCAGGCAGCCGGAATAATATTGTCACGGCACAATTCAATTTCCGGCACAACCGGGCCCGCAATATTGAAATGACGGCATATTATGCTTTGAATCTTTTGCGGAAGCTGATGGTTTCAGAAGGTAGTTTATTGAAATAATACCGGGCAATAATGATATGCCGGAAAGAGTTATTAAAAAAATATTCACATATGTTCCCGTGGGTTTCTATTTGAGCAGCAATACTTACCTTTGAACCTTAACGATCATTAAACTTCTGATATGGCGATAGTTGACCTGGTAATGCCTAAGTTAGGCGAAAGTATCATGGAAGCTACCATTTTACACTGGAACAAAAAACCGGGCGATCATGTAGCAATGGATGAAACCGTGTTGGAGATCGCTACCGATAAAGTAGACAGTGAAGTGCCCTCCACAGCAGAAGGTGTGATTGAAGAATTGCTTTATAATGAAAATGATGTAGTGCCCATCGGTACCGTCATCGCAAAGATCAGGTCGGAGAACGGTGTTGAGGAACAGGCTCCTGCCACTGATGTTGTTGCTTCCGGAACAGAAGAAGAAACAGAAATAAAAGAAGTACCATATCAGCCATCGCCCGCCGTTGCGCCTAAAACGGGCGGCGTCCGCTTCTATTCCCCGCTTGTGCTAAATATCGCTGCCAATGAAGGCGTAAGTTTACCGGAACTGGAAAAAATACCCGGCACCGGAAATGACGGTCGGGTTACGAAAAAAGATATCCTTCAATGGATTGCTGCCAGGAAAGAAAGTGGCGCTCCGGCAGTGATTGAACAGCCACAAACGTTCGCACCTGTTCAGCAAACGACCACTGCCGTTCAGCCTGAAGAAGCTACGGAAATTACGGAACCGGTTTATGGCGGGAATGTAGAAGTTATTGAAATGGACCGTATGCGTAAGCTTATTGCAAAGCATATGGTAGAGAGCAAACATACCAGCGCACATGTAACCAGTTTTACCGAATGTGATGTAACCAATATGGTTTTGTGGAGAGAAAAAGTGAAAGTGGATTTTGAAAAGCAGGAAGGAGAGAAGCTGACGTTTACGCCTTTGTTTATTGAAGCCATTATTAAATGCATTAAAAAGCACCCCTGGCTCAATGCCAGTGTTGACGGCGATAAAATTATCGTACGTAAGGATATCAATATAAGCATGGCAACGGCTTTGCCCAACGGTAATCTGATAGTGCCTGTTATACAGGAAGCAGACATGCTGAACCTTACCGGACTTGCCAAAAAAGTAAAGCGCCTGGCTAATGCCGCCCGCAACAATCAATTGCGGCCCGATGATACCCAAAACGGTACTTTTACGGTAACCAACGTGGGGACTTTTGGCAGCCTGATGGGCACACCGATCATCAATCAGCCTCAGGTAGCTATACTGGCAATAGGCGCTATAAAAAAACGCCCGGTTGTGATAGAAACCAGTCAGGGCGACAGTATAGCCATACGGCACATGATGTACCTCTCTCTTTCTTATGATCATCGCATAGTTGACGGGTCATTGGGCGCTACATTTCTTACTGCAGTAGCAAACGAAATGGAGAGCTTTGATGTGAACAGGAGCTTCTGAGTTGTTGCAGGGTTCAGGTTACAAGGTACAGGTTGCAAGGGTGCAGGTAGCAGGCAATCCTATCCGGTTTCGGTTGTTCTTTTTTTACTCCTCTTTTAAAATAAGCGCGGCAATATGATCGTTACCATTTGGCAACGGCCCTGAATTATTGTGTGGATATAAAACAGCATGCTTCAAAAACATGCTGCTTATCATGCTGATCTTTTGCCTATACCCGGTTGGAAGTTTTTTGTATTTTTCTTAAATTCGGTAAACTAACCCATACAATTATGAAGACTTTATCTCACACCTGGTTTGCAGAAGGATATATTGATTTTGAGCTGAAAAAATATACCCTCCTGGCCTATCTCCAGGAAATACATAAGGAGTTTACGCAAAATAAGTTGTATCCGCAGCTGTCTGATATAATTTTCCATCACAATAATATCCTGCATTTTAAGCACAATAAGGAAATGCTCCAGGATCAGTTCCCCAAGAAGTTTACCCATGTAAATATGGATAAGCTGCAACTGTTGTATGAAAAGATTGTGGAAGATGATGAAATGATGAAAGAGCTGGAAGATATCATTCAATATGCGGTTAACCGCATGAGCGCTACCATTCAAGACGGGGCAGGGATATATGAATTTGTAGAAGAGAAGCTGAATATCTTGCCCGTAGGCATTATTCCGCTTGAAAATAATGAAGGATACTTCTTTCTCTGCAACGGGTCTTATCACCAAACCAATGTATACCAGTACCGGTTGAGCATCTTTGAAAAGCACGATGAAAAATACCGCAGCATTAAAACATCTTTCATAGCCCAATGGCGAAGAACGATCGTAAATACTTATGAAAACATAAAAACAGAACTGATCCGGATTAAAACGGATCTACCCAACCCGGCGGTATATAGTATTGAAACCGATCTGAGCTTTCCTTTGGAAGAAACTTTATTACCTGTTGCCAAAAGAACCCTGGTGAAATATATTACAGCTAACGCGGCATAAAAAGTACGCCGTTATTTAAGTTTTGCCAGTGCTTCCAGCCTGTCTTTGCCCAGTTGTATCTTTAGGGCATCCAATCCGTTAAATTTTTGTTCGGGCCTCAAAAAATATTTTACGTGTACCCGTAACCCCGTATGGTAAATATCGCGGTCAAAATCAAAAATATTCACTTCGATCACCATTTTGCTGCCGTCAACCGTTGGGCGAAAGCCAATATTCATCATTCCTTTAAAGAACTGTTCTCCAATTTTTATTTCTACGGCATATACGCCATTGCCCGGTATTAATTTTTCGGGGTTTTCTACATGCAGATTAGCGGTAGGATAGCCAATGGTGCGGCCCAGTTTGTTGCCCGCAACTACATTTGCCTCAAAAAAATAATCATATCCCAGCAGGGCATTGGCAGATTCGATATCCCCCTCTTTTATTGCTTTGCGGATACGGGTAGAACTGACCGCTATTTCATTGAGTACTTTTTCGGGAATTTCCTTTACACCGAATCCCAGTTCTGCAGCATATTTTTCCAGCATCAGGTAGTTCCCTGCGCGGTCTTTGCCGAAACGGTGGTCATAACCAATGATGATGGTATGGGGATGGATATTCCTGACCAGAAAATTTTTGATATAGGATTCAGCGGTTTGCTCCGCAAATGCTTCTGTAAACGGAACGACCACAAGGTGATCAATGCCTTCCTTCGATAAAATTTCAATCTTCTCTTCGAGCGTGTTCAAAAGCTGCACTTCATGGGTATGTGAAACGATTTTCCTGGGATGCGGGTGAAAAGTGATGATAACCGTTTCACCCGATATGCGCTGCGCTTCGGACTTCTGCTGGTTAAGAATATGTTTATGCCCGGTATGCACGCCGTCGAAAGTGCCGATGGTTACTACAGCATTCCGAAAAGCGGGAAGTTTTGATATGTTGTGATGTAGTTGCAGGGTAAATTCCTCTTTTAATTCAAACTTTTGGCAGTGCGGAATGCAGGTACGAATCTCAAACGAATGATCGCTGGTCCCGTTTATGCCGCCGGGCTGCAAAACTAACAGATAATTGATAATTGCACGGCGAATATTTACTTTTGCACCGGTTTAAAACAATATCATGAGTTTATACAATGAAAGAGGGGTATCTGCACAGAAAGAAGAAGTACATGCTGCTATTAAAGGTCTGGATACCGGCTTATACCCGAAGGCCTTTTGCAAAATGTATCCTGATTTTTTGGGTGGGAAGGAAGATTATGTAAATATCATGCATGCCGACGGTGCCGGTACCAAAAGCATACTGGCTTATTTATACTGGAAAGAAACCGGTGATGTTTCGGTGTGGAAAGGCATTGCGCAGGATGCCATTGTAATGAATCTCGATGATTTGTTGTGCGTTGGCGTATATAACAATATCGTGTTCAATTCAACCATTGACCGCAATAAAAAAAGGATCCCCGGCGAAGTGCTCGAACAGGTCATTGGCGGATCACAGGAATTGTTCGATAACCTGAAGCAGCAGGGTATACATATTCAATACCTGGGAGGGGAAACAGCGGATGTGGGTGATGTGGTGAGAACCATCGCCGTAAACGGCACAATGACCTGCCGGTGGCCAAAGAACAAACTCATCACCAATGAAAAGATACGGGCAGGCGATGTAATTGTGGGATTGGCCAGTTACGGACAATGCACTTATGAAACGGAATACAACAGCGGGTTGGGCAGCAATGGGCTGACCAGTGCACGTCATGATGTATTGAGTAAGTATTATGCAGAAAAATATCCGGAAACATTTGAGCCGGCGCTGGCTGATGATGTAGTGTATATTGGTGAGCACAGAATGACCGACACGTGCAATGTGAACGGCAAAAAAATCACCATTGGAAAACTGCTCCTGTCGCCTACCCGCACCTACGCGCCGGTAATGAAAGTTTTGCTCGAAGAATATTTTGACGCCGTTCACGGTTTAATTCATTGCAGCGGCGGCGGACAAACAAAGTGCCTGAAATATGTACCCGAAAATGTGAGGATCATAAAAGACAACCTTTTTTTACCTCCCGTTATTTTTGAACTTATTCAAAAAGCAGGCAATGCTCCCGCCCGCGAAATGTACCAGGTATTTAACATGGGCTGCCGGTTAGAAGTATATACTTCGGAAAAACATGCTGAAGCTATTGTTAAAGCAGCCGGTGAGTTTGGTATTGACGCCCGGGTGATTGGCAGGGTAGAAGCATCAAAGCAGCAGGAACTGATCATACACACTAAGGAAGGTGAGTTGAAGTTTTGATGATGCTTTGCCGTTTAATTGCAGTTTCACGGGAATCCACACACCGTTTTATTGTTGTCATCATTATACGAGGTCTGCAACCGTCTTTTTCTCCAATATCCTTAATGTTGCATCTCTTACGGTGATAAGCGTATCCCGTAAACCACAATCTTTTTCATCGCAGTTTTTACATCGCTCATAAAAGTTCAGGCTTACACAGGGAAGCAGGGCAATTGGCCCGTCCAGCAGGCGCATCACTTTGGCCAGGTGGATTTTGGAGGGCGCTTCCTTAAAAAAATAGCCGCCGCCTTTACCTTTCTTACTGTCTAATACGCCCCCG
>NZ_DAOMOZ010000086.1:0-18449 GCF_035444585.1 Agriterribacter sp. | reverse complement strand
TAACGATCAGCGTGGCATCAAACCTGGGATCACGGTTTATATAGGGATCTGCAGCATTATAACCGGAAGCAGGATCATCAATGCTTTTGCCATTCTTCATTTCAAAAGCATCAACAAATTCCTGCACAGGAGAACGGCGTGAAGCATCCTGCCTTGATCTTGAATCGGGCATGGCCCATGAATCCCATCCATGTTCACGCAGCGTTTTTAGGAACTGTACACTAAAAATTTCTTCCTCGTTGTTTTTATCCAGCATTATTCTCCTGAAATCATTATGTAAACGGTATACGTCGCTTTCTATTACTTCTTTATTGACGGCTGCGGCAGTTTCCCAGCGGGAAACTTCATTACCCGGATTATATAACGGGCTTGCCCGGAACAGCCATACTCTTCCTAAAAATGCCTTTGCAGAATGCTTATTGATCTTCCCCACATCAACAGAACGGTCTCCGTAGGTTTCGGGTAAAAGATCAATGGCTTCCTCTATTTCTTTAATGATGAACTCAAAGCTTTCATCTGTTGTAGCTCTTTTTACAAACAAGTCATCATCGAGGTCCTGTGGCTCTGTGATTATAGGTACGCCTCCATATCTTTTCACCATATCGAAGTATAGTTTGGCACGCAAAAACTTGACCTGCCCTGTCAGGGAAGCTTTTTCATCATCCTCCAGTACCGAGCCATCCACTTTTGTAAGGAACATGTTGGTTCTTCTTACAGCTTCATAAGCCCAGTAGTCCATGGGATTGTTATCGGCAAACCACTGTCCCTGCACCACGTTGCGGGGAGCGCCACCCCAGAAGTTCCTCGACTCATCGGTTATATTGTCATAAAGGTCATGGTCAAAAGATGGTACATCGGCATATATATTGTTTACGAACAACTGAATCAGGGCCGGGTCATTGAATATTTTGTCTTCCGGTATGGTGGTTTTTGATTCGCGATCGAGAAAATCTTTATTGCACGAACCTGTTATGGAGGATGCAATGATCAATAGGGATATTATATGTAATTTTTTCATGAGTAGTAGGTTTAAAAGGTAAGATTAATGCCCAGGTTTAAAGTGCGCTGCTGGGGATAGTATGCACCATCCGTATTTTCAATTTCGGGATCAAACATTTTCATCTTGTCAAACAGGAAGATGTTCGTCCCTGAAAAATAAACACGGATAAGCTGAGCCCCTATTTTTCCACTGGCAGCTTTGGAAAATGTATATCCAAGGTCAATAGATTTTAACCTGATATAACTGGCATCCCTCAGGTACAGGCTGGATTCAAGCGAATTGTTAGGGTGCTGGTTTTCCCATGGCCTGGGGTATTTTGCATCGCGGTTTTCCGGAGTCCAGTAATCAAGCAGGTCGGCGAAATTATTGTGAGAACCACCGTTGAAAAACGTCTTAGACCTGCCGTTGAGCAGCTTTTTCATTTTGGTAGCCCCCTGGAACAGCACTGCCAGGTCAAAGCCTTTGTATGATCCGCCAAAAGACAAACCACCTAATATTTTTGGAGTACTGTTATCCATGGAAATAATGGTCCTGTCATTTGCATCAATTTTTTTATCATCATTGATATCAGCATATTTAACGTCCCCGGCTTTTTGCCCGCCATTGAATTGAGGCAAATAATTTTGTACTTCTTCGTCCGACTGGAAAAAACCTAAAGCTTTGTATCCCACTATGAAGCCAAGCGGGCGGCCTGTTTGCAGCAGGTAATCCGGAATGTTTGCGGGTTCATCCAGTAATCTTACTTTGCTCTTTGCAAAGCTTGCATTGGCTTTTACAAAATAATTCAGTGCACCCAAATTGTTCTGATGAGACAGTGATATTTCGATACCCCGGTTATCAACTTTTGCATAATTCTCTGCAGGTAATGTGGCGCCAATAGTGCCGGGAATGGAACGGATCCTGCTGAGCAGGATATTGGAAGTGCGTTTATAAAAATAATCGATCTCAAATTGAAGCAACCTGTTCCAGAACGAGCCGTCCAAACCTATATCAAGGATAGATGCACTTTCCCAGGTTACCACAGGGTTGGGAAGTATGCCCGGCCGTACACTGGTGTATGCATTGGACCCGGAAATAATAGTGGATGACAGGTTATATACCTGCTGGTACTGGAATGTGGGAACTCTTCCGGAATATACATTCCTGTCGTTTCCTACCAATCCGTACGATGCTCTTAGCTTTAAATTATCAAAAAAATCAAGGTTGCTGTTGTTCCTGAAAAAAGCTTCTTCCGATATTTTCCAGCCTGCCGATACTGCCGGGAAGAACCCGTATTTTTTGCTGGCAGGAAAAGCCACCGAACCATCGCTCCTGAACGATCCTTCCAGTAAATAACGGTTTTTGAATGCATAATCAACCCTTGCCACAAAGCTCCGCCTGCCGTCATTAAATGAACTCCCGTTCGCATCCTTTTGAACCTGGCCGCCATATAGTAGCTCATCTAACCCGTTGGCCGGGAAATTGGTCCTGAAGCCATAAAAGTTTTTTGATTTTGCATCGAACTGCTCAAAAAGCGCAATGGCTTTTACATCGTGTTCGCCAAAAGATGCTTTGTAATTAAGGCTTGCATTTAAAGCGGTGGTATTGTAGTCGCTATAACTTTCGGTAAGTGCGGTTTTGCCATTCCATCCGCCAAAAGGATATATTTCAAGCGTATTGCCATCGGCATCCTGCCTGTTCATTAAGATGGGGACCTGGTAAAATTTGGAGGTAAAACCTTCTTTTCCAAAAGAGGCTCTGCCCGAAACGGATAAGCCCTTAATAAAAGGCAGCTCGTGCTTTAATGTAAGCGTAGCCTGTAAAATATCCGTTACATTCTTTTGATATCCCGTTTTTATTTCTTCAACCGGGTGCTGCTCACGGGTGTAAAAAATAGTGCCATCCGGATTATAGGTCCTGTCGAAGGGATAGGCAGCCATAATATCGCTGAATATGGCTTCCGGCGAATAAGAGCTGCCGTTGCTGTTCCTGCGGCTTGCATCCAGGTCTACAGAAACCGTAAAGTTTTTATTGATGCTGGCATCCACGTTGGAGCGTATGGAATATCTTTTATAGTTTAAATTATCATACAACCCATTCTGGTTTAAATAGCCGGCAGCCATAAAGTATTTAACCATATCTGTTCCCCCGGTAACACTTACATTTTGCTGGGTTTGAAAAGCGCTTTTATTAAGCGTGAGATCGTACCAGTCAATTTCGGGCTTTGTACCCTGCCTGATCTCTGCCATTTCCTCTTCCGTAAAAGCCGGCTGTAAGCCCATGTTTTGCCGGGCTGCGTTTTTGGTAGTAGCGTATTGAAGTCCGTTCATCAATTTAGGATAGGCAGTCGGGTTTTGAATGCCTGCAAAACCATTATAAGATATAGTAGGTTTTCCGGTGTGCCCTCTTTTTGTAGTTACGAGTATTACACCATTCGCCGCTCTTGATCCATATACAGCAGTTGCAGAAGCATCCTTTAATATGGAAATGCTTTCAATTTCATTGGGATCAATCTGGTCGAAGCTTCTCACGATCCCGTCAACTACGATCAAAGCGCTGTTGTCGCCAAATGTGCTTATGCCTCTTATGGTGATCTGCGATCCCGTTCCGGGCTTACCGTTGCCGTTTACTGCCGTTATGCCGGGTAGTCGTCCTGCAAGGGCATTGGTAATATTGGTAGCAGACGATTTTACGATGTCCTTCCCGTCAACAGAAGCCACAGAGCCGGTAAGGTCTGTTTTCTTCTGGGTTCCGTATCCCACTACCACAATGTCATCCAGTCCTGTTATGTCAGCTTCTAATATGATGCTGATATTCGTTTGTGCGTCAGCGTTTATTCTTTTTGATACAAATCCCACGCTTGTAAACTCAAGCACGGCATTTTGTCCGTCGGGTATATTAAGCGTAAATCTTCCGTCAGCATCGGTTGTGGTGCCTCCTGTTTGTCCAACAATGCTTACAGATACACCCTGCAAAGGATTGCCGTCCTTGTCTGTAACGGCTCCTTTTATCTCTACAGGCGGAGCCGGGATTTTTTCAGGAACGGGCGCTCTTTGCACAGGTTCCCTGCGGGGCTCAATTACAATGGTTTTGCCAACAATGGAATAGTCAAGATTTTGATTGCTCAATGAAGCAGATAACAGTTTTTCCAGAGGAACATTTTTTAAGTCAAGCGTTACCCTGTCTGCATTTTCAAGAATTTTATAGTTACAGAATACCGTGTAACCGGTTTGCTTTTTTATGGCTGAAAATACTTTTTTCAGCGAAACGTTTGTACCGGAAAAGCTAACGTTTTGCGCAAATCCTTCTGCATTTACCTGGAGACAGGCGAGTAATAAAATAATTGCCGTCAATTTTACTTGCATAAGCAATTTTTTGTGGTTAAGCGGCACCCTGCTAAAATAGGTGCGGCAAAAAGCATCTAAATTCATAGCTTTGTTTTAGTTTGGGTTATAGAATACCTGTCACCCCTTTCGGGGAAATAATCAGCCTTATTTTGGGTAAGCCCAGACTTCATTTTTCCTTTCCGGAAGAATGATGCCAGGAAGTGGTTCCAACACTTCCTGCTTTTATTTGGGCTAATACCACCTGTGTGTTGTTGAGTTTATATTTACCGGATAAAATCTCTTTTCCATTTATTTACCAATTTCTTTAATAACCGTTACTTTTTTCCCTTCTACCCGGAACTTCAAACCACTCATTTCCAGGACCTTTAAAACGTTCGACAAGGTAGCATCCCTTTGTATATCGCCCCAGTACTTGTCATCAGGCACAATGCCGTTCTCGTAATCTACTTCAATATCATACCATCGCGACAATTGCTTCATTACTGTTTGTATATCTGTTTTGTCGTAGGTAAAGTACCCGTTTTTCCATGCTGTTTCGGCTTCCACATTGGCGTTCCTAAGTATTTTAATGACCCCTTTTTGGTTCAGTTGCGCCTGCTCGCCGGGCATTAGCCGTTTTTCTGTATCTCCCTTTTTAAATTGTATGCTTCCTTCTATCAGGGTGGTTTTGATCAGGGATTCATCTTCGTAAGCATTTATATTAAAATGTGTACCTGTTACTTTTACCGTTCCGCCATCGTCGTTTGTGGCCGTTAATATTTTCACTGAAAAGGGAACTTTTGCGCTTCCATTATCAGCCTGCCGGGAAGCCACTTCAAAATATACTTCTCCTGATATTTCCACTGTTCTGCTGTCTTTTGTAAACCTTGCGGGGTAGCGAATGGAAGATGCTGCATTCAGCCATACTTTTGTTCCATCCGAAAGTTGCAGCTTGAATTGCTTTGCCCGTGGAGTAGAAATAGTATTATATACCACCTCATCGGAGCTGCTGCTTTTGGGATCATAAATGAGCTGGCCGCCTTTATTGATCACTTTTACATCCGACTGGATGGCAAGCATTCCGTTGCCCGCGCTGTCCAATACTATTTGCTCACCATTTGCCAGGGTAAGAACAGCGCCATTTTCACCCGGTTGTATATCATTGGCCGGTTGCGGGTCTGCCTTATGCGTAAGCGCTTCTTTTTTTCCGGTATTCGTTAAAAGCAGGCTGTAAACACCGGCTCCCATTACCAAAATAACAGCAGCAGCCGCTACCAAACGGAAAAGCCGGAACCTCCTTTGTGATATAACAGGGGCGGCTTCAGTTTCATCAATTGCTTTCACAATACGCAGTTGCAGCATCCCTTTAAATGCTTCTTTTTCCTGTGCTGTCCATTCCCGGTGGTCCTCGTCAGTAAGTGAAGCCAGCCATCCTTCAATAACAAGCTTTTCCCCTTCCGTGCACAATCCTGTCCTGTACCTTTGCAATAGTTCCTTAGCTTGTTTTGTATTCATTGATTTTTGCTTTTACATAAGGGACTAATGAGGACCCATCTGTATGTTCCGTTTCAAAGCCACTGGTAGTAGATAAGAAATAAAAATGCCGTGAAATTGAAAAAAAATGATCGACAAATAATGCGGGACGCCCATCTTATTGTGTGGCTATGCAAATAGGAAAAACAAGGATATTAATGCTATAATGTCTGCGCTGCGCACTTCGGTTCTGATCAGCTTTAAGGCATTGCTTACCTGTTTTTTAACTGTGGTTTCCGTAATTTCCAGCCGTTGTGCAATTTCTTTATAAGAAAGATTTTCGTGCCTGCTTAATACGAACACCTGCTGCATTTTGGGTGGCAGTTGAGCCACAACCCGGGTAAGCCTGGATTCAAGTTCCCGGAGCTCAAGCGCATCTGTTGCAAATGCAGGAGCGTTCTTCCAGTATAAGGATAAAGATGCCAAAAACCTTTTCTTACGGATATTTTTTTCGATGTAGCGGATAGAGAGGTTGCGGACACTTTTTAAAAGATAGGCTTTCAGGTTTCCGGAGATGTTCAGATCATCTCTTCTTTTCCAAATGGAAACAAACACATCCTGCACAATATCACAGGCATCTTCGGGCGAGCGGGTGATCCTCAGTACGTATAAAGACATTGATTCCCAATACCGTTCGTATATTTCAGCGAAGGCCTGTTTGTCATCTTCCCGGAGCAGATGCAATAATTGTTCATCTGTTAAATGCTGGTACATGGCAGCGACAATGTTTGATAGGTCATTAAACCAAAAAACAAAATGGTGCTAAAGCATTTGTTCATTTGTTGCAAATTTCTTTAGGCTGAAAGATAAAGGAAAAGCATAACATAAGCATCCTGTACATACATGATTACCTGGTTAATTGTAATGATCAACCGGCGAAGGAAAAAGTAAAAACATCATTCGGACGGTCATTACCACTTCATCAGCTCTTCCGCTGTGAAAGGTTGCTGCCGTTCATTCCAGTACTGCCTGACCTTTATTACCTCATCACGCGTTATGCCCGAGGCATTGTTGTTCCAGTTTTTTCTGATGTAGCTCAGCACCTGTGCAATGGCTTCATCCGTAATGTCCTTATTATGAGCAAGACCGGGCATTTCACCATTTATTTCGGGCGACCTGTATAATTTTTTATTCACTTTAACCGGACCTGTTAATCCGTACAATGCAATAGCAATAAGCTTATCCCTGTCGCCGGTAACCCACTCCGAGTTATTCAGTGGCGGTGCCAATGCGGGTATTCCGTTCCCATCTTCACCATGACAGGTTTGGCAGGTAGATGCAAACAGGTTCATACCCGCAGGGAATTGTTTCCTGAACAGGCTGGTATCTTTTTTGATTTGCCTGTTGCTCATATTGTATATTGTTTTTTTGAACTGTTTTATAATGGCAAGGTTGGTATCGGGTACAAATGCAGTGAGCCTTTTGTAAAAATCTTTTTCACGATTCTCGAGATTGCTGATGATGGCGCCGCTTACAAAAGGGTTTCCGGGGAAAGCTTTTGCAAGGCTCATTAACAGTTCATCGGCCAATGATTTATTAAAAGGTTCAATAGCCCGCATTCTGAAAGCAATGTACGGTGCGGCAATACTGTCTTTATTATGGATCATTTGTTGCAGCACCGGCACAAACCGGTCATAGTTGGTTTTATTTAATACAGCCGGCAAAGCGGTTATGGCCTGCACTCTGATCTTATTGTTGCTGTTTTGCAGCAGCGGCAGTACATCCTGCGCCTGTAATGCTTCCATACCTTCTAAGCTCCAGAGCGAATGAATGAGCGGTATGGGATCATCCGTTTTTTTAAGATTGCTGCGCAACACGGGTATGGCTTTTGTGAGCTTCCCGTCTACCAGCATTTGCTGGGCCTTGTCCCTGATCCAGCCGTTATCAGATTGCAGAAGTGCAGCCAGCTTAAGCGGATCGGCAGGCATGGTTACCGGTTTTAATGACGCTCCTTTGGGAACAACTTTATAAATGCGGCCGCAATTGAGCGGTTGTGAAAGTGATCTCTTGCTGATCTCTTTTTTCAGGTAATCGGTTAAATAAAATTTGTGCTGGATAATGCCTCTGTACATATCCGTTATGTACAGGGCGCCGTCAGGTCCGTTGTACAGGTTTACCGGTCTAAAACGTTCATCAATGCTGGTAAGGAATTCTTTTCCTTTATATGCCTGCCGGCCTTTAACAGCATATCCTTCCTCTTCCAGGATATTCCTTTTAATGAGGTTTGCCGAAGGCTCTGCCACAAAAGCGTTGTTGTGATAAGCTTCGTTGAATAAGCCGCCCCGGTAAATAACGGGGCCGCAGGCGGCAGTAAAATTTACGAGGCGCAGGCTGTCATCAAGAATATTTTCCATATACCCCCTGTTTACGCCGGGGGTGGGGCGGGCGGGGTACACCCTGTTGTTTTCCACTATTTTAACATTATACCCCGGTATGCTGCGCTGATTGATATTACCTGCTCCCGGCCCCGGGAGAAAATAATCGCCCAGCAGGTTCTGTGAATTATTATTGTAAAATAAACGGCCGTAATCATCCTGTGTTATTCCCCATTGCCCCCGGAATCGTGTCCATTCGGTGATCCAGTGATCACCTTTTTTACGATACCTTTTTTCCGAATTGGCATTGTACACCCAGTTGTCCATGGCCCTCATTAAGCCATTGGCATCATGTTCTACATTATCGCCGATGGTATATGCGCCATCCACCAAAACTTTTTTGCCCGGCCGGTCATTTTTTATTTCAACATACCACAGGTTGGGAGGCGCTGCTACCAGAATGCCATCTTCTACCAGGCACAGGGCTCTTGGCAATACGAGCGAGTCCATAAATACTTTCCTGTGGTCGGCTGCACCGTCGCCATTCTTATCTTCCAGTATGATAATTTTACCGTTGGGCCGGTTTTCTGCTGTTCCGGCCGTATCGGGCATATATCCTTCCATTTCAAGCACCCATATCCTGCCTTTATCATCAAAAGTCAGGGCAACAGGAGCGCTGATCAATGGTTCGGCTGCCACCAGCCTTACTTCAAACCCTTCTTCAACTTCCATTGCTGCAAGTGATTTTTCGGGCGGGAGTACCGGAGCATTGCTCAATATCTCTTTTCGTTCAAGCGAATCCAGGGGAGGCGGCTTTATATTGCTTTCACCGGTGTTGCAGCTTACCAGTAAGCATACAAGTATAAAAACAGGAAAGCATTCCATTCTTCTTTTGATCATTTTTTACCAATTCCATTTTTTGGCAGTGCACCTGAGCACCTTTAAATATGTGAACTTTTAATTCTTTGCCCGGTATAATTAAATTGCCACGGATCCGCAGATTAGTATACCGGGTATAAAAATCCGGGGAGCCGTGGCTAAAAAGATACATGCAATTACAAATGATGATCCTGTATATTTTTATTATACTTCGTTGGGAACAACATATGGCGGACGGTATACCCGTGTAAGCATAGCATCGGCTTCTGCGTCGTTCACAAATTTTTCATTGTCCCTGCTGCCGCCCATAAATTTAAGTTCGCGGCTGAGGCGATAAGAAATATTGGCTAACAAAGGAAGCGATGAAGAGAAAAAACCTTCATTGATATCGCAGTGCAGGTCATTGTTATGGTCTGAACGTATAGCGTCAATAAAATTGGCATAGTGTTCGGTGCCGCCGGGCGGTGTCAGGGGGTCAACCGGTTTCTTCACGTCGGCTGACTTCTGTGAACCTGCAAAAGGCTTCTCTTCTCTTCTGCGGAATGCTTTCCATGTGCTGCCGTTCAGTTCAAGGTATCCTTCGGTTCCGTAGAACATATTGCCGATTCGGATATCAAGGCTTGATTCAGCGTTCGAATATCTTCCTCTTGTTTCAAACTCAAGCATCTTCCCGTCTTCGTATTTAAATATTGAGGTTTGTGTATTGGGTGTTTCCTGTGCACATTCTTTGGGGTCAATGCCATACACACCACCATGCGAATAAACAGAAACCGGGTGTTCATTTTTATTGAGGCCCCACCGGGCTATATCAAACTGGTGCGGCCCCTGGTTTCCCGTATCGCCGTTGCCGGTGTCCCAGAACCAGTGCCAGTTGTAATGTCCTTTCTTTTCATTATAAGGGCGGTAGGTGGCAGGGCCCAACCAGCGGTCGTAATGAAGCGTGGCAGGTGGTGCGCTGTCTTTGGCAATGCCGAAAGAATCGCGCGGTTTGATGCAAAGTCCTCTTGCCATGAACACATCGCCGATGCCTCCATTGTGCAAAAACTTCATGGCTTCCATTACATTGCTGATGGAACGGTTCTGGAATCCAACCTGCATGCGCCTGTTGTATTTGCGGGCGGCCTCTATCATTTTACGTCCTTCCCATACATCATGCGAAGCCGGTTTTTCTACATACACATGCTTGCCGGCCTGACAGGCCCATATGGCGCCCAGCGCATGCCAGTGATTGGGCATTGCAATGGAGACCGCATCTATTTCCTTATCATCAAAAACTTTGCGCATGTCCCATTCCGTTAGCGGCTTTTCACCCGTTTTATCAACAACAATCTTCGCTCTCGAATCAAACCACTGCTCATCTGCATCACAAAGCGTTTTTACCCGGATATTGCGGCTGCTTTTCAGCGAGCACCAGTTGTTGATATGTGTTTGTCCCTGCCCGTGAATGCCGATAACCGCTAAATTAAGCCGTTCATTTGCGCCGGGTATAGCGGCATACGATTTAGCGCTTAAGCCCATTGCGCCAATGGTAACGCCGGCGCCGGCCAAAGCAGATTTTTTAATAAACTCCCTTCTCGGGTAATTTTTTTGCATGACTGTTTTGTTTTTATATATGAGCAAAATCGTTTTTTACCGGCATACACCCTGTAACCTGAAACCTTCTATTTCTTCTGCGCTTTTGCAACCATTTCATTGAACACTGCCAGTTGTTCCTTCATAGCGGCTACCCTGTCTTTGGGTTCGGTACGGGCTTCAAGGAGTATCCACCCGTTGTATTTCATGGAAGTAAAAAGATCCATTAATTGCTGGTAGGGATAATCGCCCGTATTTAATTCGCGTACATGAACGGTATCGCCAAACCATTTTTTTACTGAGTTGAAATTCGCTTCAAGTCCCGGCGGCAACAGGTCTTCAGGGTTGCAGTTCCAGCATATTTTCACATTGGGCTCGGTAACCTGGTCAAAAATAGCTTTCATATTGGGCAGTTCCTGTGTCAGGTGGCCATGCACTTCTACTCTTACCAACTGTCCAAGGTTTTTTGCAAACTTTCCCACTTCGTTAAAGGAGGCAGCAATTTGTGCAATTGTCTTTTCCCTGGGAACGCCCGCAGGGAGATTGTTAGGCTTTACTTTTATGCCTGTGGCCCCAATGTCTTTACAAAGCTGTATGTATGCTTTTGTTTGTTCAATGTTCTTTTGCAGTTCAACAGGGTTAGGGCTGTGATACTCAAAATTAGAGCCATAGCCGATGCAGGTAACCGGGCTGTCGGCAAACCGCTTTTTTACTTCAGTGCGCCGGGCGGCAGACAGGTTGATCTCAACCTTATGTGCATGCTGGGTGCGGAGCTCAATGCCCCATAATCCTGTTTTTTCGCAATTGGCGATCAGGGTAGACAGATCCCAGTCCCTGCCCCATTGATAGGTAACGAGGCCAAATCTCATTTTAGGTCCTGCGTTGTAAAAACTGCTTAAGCTTCCTGTGGTGGCCAATCCTAAACCGGTAAGGGCTGTACAACGTAAAAAACTACGGCGTGATGGATCTTTCATTAATTAAAGTTAAAAGAAAATTTTTTTAAAAAAAGCAAGGCCACATTGTATATGATGGCAAACGGGTTATCATGAGGTTCCTGTGTGCGCAAAATACAACATTGCAAACATTAACCTTATTTAACCTCCATTCTTTTTATGGTAATGCAGTTGAGCCTACTTTTGACAGCGTGTGGCTTGTGGTGAATGATTACAGATAACCCCTATTGCATTATTATGAAACCCGGCATTTTACTTTTTATATCACTGGTAGCTTTTTCTATGGCAGGCATTGCGCAAACGAACCGCACAGTACGGGGCAAAGTGTACGACAGCAGTCATATTATTTTACCGGGCGCCACTGTAATGCTTGTTCCGGATGGCACCAAAGACACTTTGAAAGCAGTGACGGATAAAAACGGGCAGTTCATTTTTTTGAAGGTAACCGCAGCAAAATTTACATTAAAGGTAACCAACGCGGGGATGGAGGATGCAACGCAATATTACGATGTGGAAGAGAGCAAAGCAGATTTTAATGCCGGAAGCATAACCATGCTGCCTGCTTTTCAAACCCTGCAGGAAGTAGTGATCAGCCCGCCGCCTGTTGTTATCAAGGAAGACACTATTGAATTCAGGGCGGATTCCTTTAAGGTAAAAGCCAATTCATCTGTAGAGGATCTTTTGAAGAAGCTGCCTGGTTTGGATGTAGATAAAGATGGAAATATTACCGCACAGGGTAAAACAGTATCCAAGATCAAAGTGAACGGAAAAGATTTTTTTGGAGGAGATCCCAAAACCGCTTCCCGCGAATTGCCTGCAGAGATCATAGACAAGGTGCAGGTAGTTGATGATTACGGCGACCTGGCTGCCGCATCGGGCATTAAGGATGGCGATCCGGACATCATCATCAATCTTCAGCTAAAAAAAGACAAGAACCAGGGCGTATTTGGCCGTGCGTCTGCAGGATACGGTACGGATGACCGTTATCAGGCTACTGTAAATGCCAATGTGTTCAGGGAAAGCACGCAGTTGTCTGTTTTGGGAAACAGCAACAATATAAATCAGAATCTGTTCAATTTTGGAGGCAATGCCGGTGGTGGCAGGGGCGGAGGGGGAAGAAGAGGCGGCTCCGGGGGTGGTGATGGCGGTACATCCGATACCAATGCCGATCAGAACGGTATTACGGATAATAACTCTATCGGCGCCAATTTCAGAACCGATTTCAATAAGGAGAAAGGCTCATTTTATGGTAATTACAGCTTTGCAAACCGCAATACGGTTACGATGCGTAATATTTCGCAGCAGAACTTTTTTGGCGATGGCTCATTCATCAACAACAACAACAGCCTTTCCGATAACATTGGCAATAACCATCGTGCCAACCTCAATTTTGAATACAATTTCGATTCTTCCAATTATCTTAAGGTAAGCCCCAATTTTTCGTATGGTAATTCCAACAACAGGAATTACAGCGATTTTGATTACTGGGAGAACGATATCTTTAAAACCCAGGAAGGATACAATGCGGATACGGTTTACAGGAAAACCCCCAACTTCAGCGGCGACATCAGTTATAACCACCGCTTTAAAAAGAGAGGCAGGAATTTTTCAACCCGGATCAGCCTGGGCACTTCTTCTACATTAAGCGATGATGATAAGATCAATTTTACAAGAGAATTCCTGAAAGCAGGCGGCTATTCAGATGCTTATCTTGATCAGTTGATAACACAGAACAATAACAATCATAATTATGGTATCCGCATCACCTATACGGAACCGGTAGCGAAGAACAGGTTCCTTGATATCAGCTATGCCTATAACAACTCCTACGCAAAAAACGACAGGCGTACTTTTGACCGGGACTCGATTGGCGGCGATATTCATTTTAACGACAGCCTCAGCAATGCGTATGAAAATACTTTTATCAACCAAAGAGTTGGCCTAAGCCTGCGCACGGTCAATAAAAAATATAATTATAGCATCGGGCTCACCATGCAGCCGATGGAGATCAACGGCTATTCCATTTCAAAAGACAGCGCATATACGCCCCAGAAAAGAATAAACCTGGCACCGTCTGCCCGGCTCTCCTATAATTTTTCCAGAACCAAAAGGCTGAACATGAACTATAACGCTAATTATGAGCAGCCGTCTTTTGATCAGTTGCAGCCGGTTCGCGATGTATCCAATCCGCAATATCAAAAGCAGGGCAATCCCGACCTGCGGCCCGAGTTCAATCACAACTTCAGGGTGTTCTTTAATAATTTCAATTTTACAAGCGGCCGGGTAATGTTTGTGGGAATGCGCGCAAATATGATCCAGAACAGAATAGTAAACAATAATATGCGGCTCGACAGCAGCGGTGCGCAGTTAAGCATGCCCGAAAATGTAAAAGGAAATTATAATGTTTCAGGATTCTACAATTATTCCTTACCCTTCCAGAACAGGCGGTATATTATTTCACTGCGCGGAAATGTAAATTATAACCATGATGTAGGGCTGGTAGACAGTAAAAAGAACATCGGCAACAACTGGATCACCACGCAACGTTTGAATTTTGAATTCAATTTTAAAGAATGGCTCGAATTGGACCTTAGCGGCGCCTATAGCCTTAATTCCACAAAGTATACGCTTTCTCAAAACGGCGATCGTCTCGGTTCAAACGCATGGACCTTCAGGAGCAATATGCGCATGGATATCCCGGGCGGTTTGATACTGCGTTACGACATCAATTATCTTATCAACAACGGGCTGGCATCTTCCGTAAACAGCAATCCTACATTGTTTAATGCCTCAATCGAAAAAACCATATTCAAAAAGAAAAATGGTTACATACGGCTCTCGGGTTTTGATATCTTCAACCAGAACACCAATATCAGCAGGCAGGTCAATGGCAACGCTATTATAGACAGCAGGGTTAACCGGCTAACCCGTTATTTTATGCTTACCTTCTCTTACCGGCTTATGCAGTTTAAAGGCGGACAGCAGGCTCCTGAAGGAAACAGGGAAACGGGCCCGGGACGGGGAGAGCGAAGGAACCGCCAGTGGTGAGGAAGGATGCAGGTTTCAGGGCCCATGTTACAGGGTGCAGGGTTCAGGCACAGGTTTCAGGGGTAGTGGATGGGCGTGCTCACCTTTTCACGGTTATCGTTTCACGGAATGAGATATGAATAAGGACCTCCGCCATTCACTGCTCACCATTCACCATCCCGGGCCTTGTAAGCCCTCATTCTTTCCACACCCACATTGTTTTTTCACCCAATTCAAATACCTTTGCGGTCATTTTGGGAGAACCTGCAATGACTAACTGATTATTACCCAGTTAACTAATTATCAATCAACTATTTAACTTTTTAATATGGCGGGCGCCTTAAAAGAAGTTCGGAACAGGATCAAATCCGTTCAAAGTACCCAGCAAATCACCAAAGCCATGAAAATGGTGAGTGCGGCAAAGTTACGCCGTGCCCAGGATGCCATCATTCAAATGCGTCCTTATGCCAAAAAGCTGCAGGAAATGCTTTCGAATATTGTGAGCAATACAGATGGCGGTACCGGCGGGGATCTGGCTGTAGAGCGTTCTGCAGACAAGGTGTTGCTGATCGTTATTTCCTCCGATCGCGGCCTGTGCGGCGCGTACAATGCCAATGTGATAAAGCTGGCCCGCTCGGTAGCCCGGGAAAACTATCCGCAGCAGTTGGCCAAGGATAATATTACCGTTTGGCCGATAGGGAAAAAAGCTTTTGATTATTTTCAGAAAGCCCGGTTTAACGTTGATCCTGCTTATAAAGATCTGCTTCAGCATATTTCATTTGAACATATCCAGCAGGTGGCGCAGGCCGCAATAGAAGCTTTTGCAAAAAAAGAATTTGACGTGGTGGAAGTGGTGTACAGCGAATTCAGGAATGCAGCTACACAGCGTTTTACGGCAGAAAGATTTTTGCCGATCCCTAAAGTAGAAAACAAAGACGGCAAAGCAACCAAAGCGGATTTTATTTTTGAGCCGCAAAAGGAAACGCTTATTGCGGAGCTGATGCCTAAAATATTGAATACACAACTGTACAAAGCTGTATTGGATGCCAACGCCAGCGAACATGGTGCAAGAATGACGGCTATGGACAAAGCCAGTGAAAATGCGAACGAACTGCTGAAAAGCCTTCGCATTTCTTACAACCGGGCAAGGCAGGCGGCTATAACAACCGAGCTTACCGAAATAGTAAGCGGTGCTGCAGCATTGCGGGGATAACCCATGCCTGACCAATGCTTAATTTTTTCAATACTGAACCCGGATATGGCTGTATTCATTCGTTAAACTTTCGCTGTACAAGAGCACATGGAAATTTCACAGATCATACTGCATATTGAAGCGCTGATATTTGCCAGCGAAAAGCCATTGACCGGCATAGAACTGGTTGACCTGGTGAACAGTGCCCTGGGCTTTATTGAAGAACGTGCCACGCTGGAGCAGGTAGAATCGGCTATAGACGGCATACGTGAAAAATATGCCACAGAATTCTATCCTTTTGAAGTGAGGCAGAGCGGTGGCGGCTGGCAGTTCCTTACGAAGGGCGATTTTCATAAAACCATTGCACAGCTCAACGGCGACAAATTTTTAAAACGGCTCTCATCCGCAGCCATGGAAGCCCTGGCCATTATTGCCTACAAGCAACCCATAACAAAAGGCGAAGTAGAATCCATACGTGGAGTAAACTGCGATTATGTAATTCAGAAATTACTGGAAAAAGAGCTGGTGGTGATCACCGGGCGCAATGAGGAATTACCCGGCAAGCCTTTGATTTATGCCACTTCACGCTCCTTTATGGATTATTTTGGTATAAATTCTCCCGAAGACCTTCCCCGCATCAAAGATGTGCTGGCCGATCAGGTGGTAGCTCCAACGCTGGTTAACGCCAGCCATTTTGAAGTAGAGCAGGGAAGCAATTTAATAGTGGCCGAAAATGGCGAGCTGGTTCAGCATACTACCTTAACCATTGAGGGAACTGATGAGCCTGCTGCAGAAGCGGATGCCTTACCCGCACCTGAACAGGAAGAGATAACCGGTGAAGACGCAGAAATAAACGATGACGCTATAATAAATGACCCGGCAGCAACAGAAACCGGGCCCGATAACGTTCCTGATCCGGGGCCTTCTGCCGGTAAGGAAGAGGAAGATGAGGATGAAGAAAAGGATGATCTGCAGTAAGCAATGAACAGCAGACCTGTGCAATGGCCACGGCTCATTCTCCTCCGAAAATCTTAATTTAGCACACCGGTTAGCTAAATATTGTTGAAAATTTATCCATGTCGTATTCACCCCGGACAGCATTTCAGCCTGCGGCTGTTATACAGTCTATACAGGATCAAAAACTGCAGGAATTATTGCAGTACCTTCAAAACAAGTCGCCCTTTTATAAGGAAATTTTCGCCAGGCATGCTGTTGATGTGTCTGCAATAAAATCAGTGCAGCACCTTGTTCATATACCCGCAACCAATAAGGAAGACCTGCAGCAACGCAATGACGACTTTCTTTGTGTAAGCCGCGATAAAATAATTGAATATACTTCCACCTCGGGAACATTGGGCAGCCCCGTTACCGTGGCCCTCACCGAACACGACCTGGAGCGGTTGGCCTATAATGAGTACGCTTCTTTTGTTTGCGCGGATGGCGTTGCAACAGATGTGTACCAGCTCATGCTTACGCTTGACAGGCAGTTCATGGCAGGCATGGCTTATTATTCAGGTATCCGTAAATTAGGCGCCGGGATCATACGCGTAGGCCCCGGCGTTTCTTCCCTGCAATGGGAAACCATATTCAGGCTAAAGCCTACCGCTATCGTAGGCGTTCCTTCCTTTATATTGAAACTGATCCGTTATGCAGAAGAACATGGGATTGATATCAACAGCAGTTCGGTGAAAAAAGCAATTTGCATTGGCGAGAATATAAGGAATACCGATTTTTCACTGAATGTGCTGGGACGGAAGATCAACGAGGCGTGGAAGATCATTTTATATTCTACCTATGCCTCCACCGAGATGCAGACCGCGTTTACAGAATGCCATGCCGGCAAAGGGGGGCATCACAATCCGGAACTGGTAATAGCCGAATTGCTGGATGAAAATAACATGCAGGTGCCGCCTGGCGTGCCGGGCGAGGTAACCATTACCACGCTGGGTGTAGAGGGCATGCCCCTGCTGCGTTACAAAACAGGCGATATATGCATGTTTTTTGAACAGCCCTGCTCCTGTGGAAGAAATACGATCCGCTTGTCGCCGGTCATAGGTCGCAAAAAACAGATGATCAAGTTTAAAGGTACAACGCTTTTTGCCCCGGCTTTGTTCGACCTGCTGAATGGAATGGAAGAGGTAAAAGATTATGTGGCAGAGATCTATTCCAATGAAATAGGAACAGACGAAGTGGTGCTGCACCTTTTGCCGTTGCGTAACAGTGAAGAATGCGACCGTAAAATAAGAGCATACCTCCAGGCCAAACTGAGGGTAACCCCGCAGGTTAAATATATTACCATAGAAGAGATGCAGCGCATGCAGTTTCCCGAAGCGGGAAGGAAGGCAGTGAAATTTATAGACAGGAGATAATTTGATAATTTGGTAATTTGAAAATGAGGGTGTTCGATATGCGACAAAAGAAGCGGCAGACGGCGGGTATGTGGAAATGTGAAGAGGTGGGAATGTAGAATGTATTCCTACTGGTTTTAGCATATGGAGGGCTGTCCCGGGTAAACGACCCGGCAAATAGCGATCAATCAACCGGCCGCCGGGGAACAAAAATTTGATACATTTACCAATATTTATTTTTTTTGCGGTCGCGTGTACTTTAAAATAATCTTCGTGCAATGATAAATGTAGGAGCCAGAACCCTTTCTTTACAAGATTTTTCTGA
>NZ_DAOMOZ010000085.1:0-18463 GCF_035444585.1 Agriterribacter sp. | reverse complement strand
GGCAAAGCGGATCCTGTCTTTCATGATCTTGGATGCCTCGTAACGGTTGATGCCGCGGCGTTGCCTCTTTTTGAAGTACAGGGCAGCATACTCATGCCTTGTTTTGTCGCACTCCTCGCTCCGGGGGTCAATTACAGGTATGCCATCGAGGTCAATGCCGTTTTCACCGGCAATTTTAAGTATCTTTTTTTCTTCACCCAGCAGTATAGGATAGGCGATATTTTCATCGAGCACAATTTGTGCTGCTTTAAGGATCTTCACATTGTCGGCTTCGGCAAAAACCACGCGGCGTGGATCTTTTCTTGCTTTGCTTCCAATTACCCTGAACAACTGGTTATCATTTCCCAAACGCCCGTCCAGTTCAATTTTATACTTTTCCCAGTCTTCTATGCGATGTTTCGCCACGCCGCTCTGCATCGCAGCTTTGGCTACAGCGGGTGAAATGGTGGAGATCAGCCGCGGATCAAGTGGTTTGGGTATGATATAATTTGGGCCAAACACCATGTTTTTTTCACCGTATGCCAGGGTTACAATATCGGGCACAGGTGTTTTGGCCAGGTTTGCCAGGGCGTTTACCGCCGCCATCTTCATGTCCTCATTGATCTGTGTTGCTCTTACATCCAGTGCCCCGCGGAAAATATAAGGAAAGCCCAGCACATTGTTCACCTGGTTGGGATAATCACTGCGGCCCGTTGCTATAATGATATCCTTACGGGAATCCGTAGCCGCTTCCCAAGTAATTTCGGGATCGGGATTGGCCAGGGCAAATACCACGGGCTTTTTTGCCATAGACCTGATCATTTCGGGCGTAACGGTGTTTGCCGCGCTTAACCCAATAAAAACGTCGGCTCCCTGCATGGCATCTTTTAGGCTGAGCTGTTTTTTACGGGTTACAGCAAAACGCTGCTTTATCTCATCCAGGTCTTCCCGCCCCTGGTACAGCACCCCCTCTTTATCGAACATGATAAAATTGCCGCTTTTAGCGCCGAGGGCCTCATATAGCTGCACACAGGCCATGGCAGCAGCCCCGGCGCCGTTTACCACAAACTTTACCTTATCAATTTTTTTGCCCTGCAATTCAAGTGCATTGATCAATGCTGCAGAGCTGATAATAGCTGTGCCATGCTGGTCGTCGTGCATCACAGGGATATTCATGACCTCCTTCAGCGCTTTTTCAATATAGAAACATTCAGGCGCCTTAATGTCTTCGAGATTGATCCCGCCAAAAGTAGGTTCCAGCGATCGTACAATTTGTACAAATTTTTCCGGATCTTTTTCATTGATCTCAATGTCAAATACATCAATATCGGCAAACACCTTAAACAGTACACCCTTTCCTTCCATTACCGGTTTCCCCGCTTCGGGGCCAATATCACCCAATCCCAGTACAGCTGTACCATTGCTGATCACAGCTACCAGGTTGCCCCTGGCTGTATACTTATAAACCGATTCCACATTTTGCCTGATCTCTTTACAGGGCTCCGCTACTCCCGGTGAATAGGCCAATGAAAGATCTCTTTGTGTTTTTGCATCTTTGGTAGGCACTACTTCAATTTTGCCAGGTCTGCCTTTGGAATGGTATTCCAGTGCCTGTTGTTTCCTCAGCGCTTTTGACATGTCAATAGTATTGCAACACAAGGTAAGTAAAACATAACCATTTCAGATTGCACAATGGTTGCCGGCATACGGGCTGGCTGCTGTTGCGTTGAAAACACTGGTACATGATGTACAGCTATGGATTGAAGGGATCCCCGTGTCAAGATTTTCTTATTTGCTGTTTCCCGCATTGGGTTTGCTGCTTACCGTTACTGTAATCCGAAAAATATCAGGCGGTAGCCTGGATAAGGGTATAGCCATGGTGCTGAAGGCCATCGCACAAAAATCTTCTTTCATACCATTCCGGCATACTTACGCGCACATTGTTACCAGCTCGTAGGGCTGGGAGGATCCATAGGGCTTGAAGCGCCGATAGTGGCAACCGGTTCGGCCGTGGGCTCCAATATCGCACGGATACACGAGCTCAATTACAGGGAACGTACATTGCTTATAGCCTGTGGCGCCGCCGCAGGAATAGCAGCGGTATTTAATGCTCCCATAGCAGGCGTTATTTTCGCCATCGAAGTGTTGCTTACCGAAACGGTTGTTGTGAGCCACTTTATCCCTCTGATCACAGCTTCAGTAGTGGGTACGCTGTGTTCAAGAATAATTTTAGCGGTACCGGACACTAAGGGAAAGTTTACCGGGATCATTGAATTGAATGACATCAAGCAAAAGCTCTTCCAGCCGGAACAGTTTAATAAAATATCGGTAAAGTCCGCTATGAAAAAGCCACCCGGGATCTTATTTGATGATGAGCCTATGCTTTCGGTAATGGAAAAATTTGATATCAGCCGGAGCTGGTACCTGCCGGTGCTCAATAAAGACAGGGCGTTTTTAGGCTTTCTTTCCAAAACAAAGCTGTTTAACAAATACCGCGAGATACCGGCCAAGCAGGGAGACCTGTATGAGTAAAATGCAGACATCAGATTAAATCTATTTTAATTCTTCAGTGTCTGTTCCGCAATCCACGGCATTGGGCTAAGTTTACCAAAATAATGACTGCATACAGATGAGGAAAATGAAAGCTGCTGTTTACGAACGGTACGGGCCACCGGAAGTGGTTCAGGTTAGAGAGACAGAAAAACCTGTTCCAAAGGAAAATGAAGTGCTTATTAAAGTTCATGCGGCAACGGTTAACCGCACCGACTGCGGTTTCAGGAGCGCCGGGTATTTTATCGTGAGGTTTTTCAGCGGGCTGCTCAAACCCCGGAACAGGATCCTGGGCTGCGAATTTGCGGGAGAAATTGAAACAACAGGCAAAGCAGTAACTCATTTCAAAGCCGGCGACAGGGTATTGGGTTACAACGACTCAAAGTTCGGGGCACATGCCGAGTATATGATCATGGCTGAGCATGACGCTTTGGCAACGATACCTCCCGGTATATCGTATGAAGAAGCGGCTCCCATTACGGAAGGCGCCCATTATGCATTGTGCAATATAAGGGCAGCAAAGATCGGGAGCGGACAGGAAATACTGGTTAACGGAGGTACCGGCGCTATAGGCTCTGCAGCGATACAGCTTTTAAAATATTTTGAGGCTGATGTTACAGCCGTTTGCGATACAAACGGAACTGGGCTACATGTCGCAGAATCCTTTCCTGGCTATTGTAACGCCATTGCTGGGTGGCAAAAAAGTATTGTTTCCCATTCCTGCAATCAATGAGGACGATGTTGTTTTTTTAAAAAACCTGGTAGCATCGGGAAAATATAAGCCGCTTATTGACAGGAGCTACCCTTTAGAACAAATTGTTGAAGCTTACCGGTATGTTGAAACAAGACAAAAAACAGGGAACGTAATTATAACAATGGGCAACGTGAATAAAACTGAATTTTTGTAACTTGTATTGCCGCCCGTTCCGGTTGCAGGTATTTCATGGCCAATACACAGCTTGTCGCAAGCCCTATGCTTTTGTAACAGGAAAAAGATCAAAAAAATGAAAGGGAATTTTAAAAATGTGGATGACTACATACACTCTTTTCCCCAAACCACCCAATTGCTTTTAAGCAAAGTGCGGGCCACCATAAAGGAAAATGCCCCTGAAGCGGTTGAAAGCATCAGCTACCAGATGCCCGCTTACAAATTGAACGAAAAACCGCTGGTATACTTTGCAGGTTATGAAAAGCATATCGGCTTTTATGCCACCCCAACCGGGCATGAACAATTTGCCCGGGAACTTTCGAAATACAAGCAGGGAAAAGGCTCCGTTCAGTTCCCGTTAAACAAGTCCATTCCATACAGCTTAATTGCAAGGATAGTAAAGTTCAGAGTAAAAGAGAACAGTGCGGTAAGCAGGTAGTGGAACAGTGGTAGTTAGTACAGCATGGGGGGTGGAGATCTGCCATATTATATCCCGGCAGGAGAAAATAAGATGAGCCGGAACAGGTGTCATGCCTGCGGCATTTGCTGCAGCCTGCTTTTGTTAGCTACCAATGCGATATGCCTAAAGGCATTTTAAGAAATATTGCAATCATTCCCACATTGCGTTATACCAAAACGCCAAAAGAACAGGGAGCATATAAACCGGCACGCTATTACATATCACGCTCCCTTTCTTTACCTAGCGGGAGATCAATTGTACTTCTTCTTCAGCACGGTTACCTGTTCCTGCAGATTGCTTACCAATGAAGCCAGTTGGTTAACATCCCAGCGCTGCTGGCTGGCCACTTTGGTGATGACCATTTGCGCCTGCCACAATTCCAGAACATCTTCCGTATTTACCTGGTAGGGCTGGTAGGATGGGTTGTCACTTACCAGGGTGATCTTGCTTTTATTGCGGTTGCTTTTTTCAATGCGCTTGTACACAATGCCCTCATTGCGGGATACCACAATGAATGCAGTGCTGTTTTTGGCATCATCAAGGCTGTTTACTTTTTCACCTACAATGATAGAGCCGCTGGGTGTGGGCAGCATGCTGTCGCCCACGATCTCAAATGCCCGGTAATTGCCTCCTGCCAGCATGGGCAGCGTAAATGTATTGAGCTCGTCAATGAATTCCGTATCGGCATATCCCGCAAGGTAGCCCGCAGCAGCTTTTACCGGCACAAAATGGATGAGATTGTTCTCCGACATTAATTTTTGCTGCCTTCGTCTGGCCAGGTAATTGCCTTTTGCTTCACTCAGGTCTTTCCGCAACAGGTCGTCCAGCGTAAGCTTGAACATATCGCCCAGCTTTTCCAGCACATCAATACGGGGATCTGCACGCTCCTCTTCATAGGCACCCACCAGGGACCGTTTAATGCCTAACTTATTGGCAAACTCTTCCTGCGTCCATCCACGCAGTTTGCGAAGGTATTTCAGATTTTGACCAGCAAGCGATTGTGCCATACTAATTATTTTAGTACACAATAATACTAATACTATTAGTTATTACAAAATTTTTTTGCTAAAAATTTAAGATTTGCTTTTGCAGGGGAGCTGCCGGCAATCAATCAGCGGTCAGCAATCGGCAAACATAGGAGCTATGAGCAGTACAAAAATTCAGCTTGCTATTGGTATTTGCTGATTGCTGATTGCCAAAAGACCGACTGCTGAAGCCCACATCCCCTACCCGAACAATATCATGGCAATGATCAATGTAAAAATGATATTGAAAAATTGTGCGATCAAAAAAGCATACAGCGGTTTGCGGTTGTTGTTTTGAAACAGATCCCTGAAATTGGTTTCCAGCCCTATGCTGGTAAAGGCAAGGGAGAACCAAAGCGTTTGAATATTTTTCAATGGTGCTTTAACCGTTGCAACTATGGATGGATCTATTATAAAGGAAAAGAGCAGCGATGCGGCAACAAAGCCCACTACAAATTTTGGAAAGCGTTCCCATATCAATCCCAGCGTAGGTTTCTGGTCAACGCCGGGGATATTGCTCTTTTTGGAGTAGGTCCAGTAAACAGATATGGCAAAAGCCGCTAATCCCAGTAATACATTCTGCGAAAATTTTACAATGGTGCTGATCTTTAAAGCTTCTTCCCCAACCAGGGTTCCTGAAGCTACTACAGCGCCGGTTGTATCAATTGTTCCACCCAGCCAGGCGCCGGTTACCGTTTCGGGGAAGTCAAAATACAAAGCAATATAGGGCATGAAGATCATCATCGGAATAGCGGTGATCAGTACCAGTGAAACGATATACGACAGCTTTTTAGGATCGCCTTTTATGGCGCCCGAAGTAGCGATGGCAGCCGATACGCCGCAGATGGAAACGGCGCTGGAAAGCATCATGCCCAGTTCTGCATCAATTTTAAGCTTTTTGCAGATCCAGAATGCAAAATACCATACAGCCAATACCACAATAACAGCTTGCAAGAGTCCTTTGGAACCGGCTTTCAGCACGTCCGAAAAAATGATCGCAGTGCCCAGCAGCACCAGCCCGATCTTTACGAACATTTCGGTGGTTAATGTTTGCCTGAACCAGTCGGGCAGCTTCATGGTATTGCCGATAAGCAATCCGATGGCCAGACTAAAGATCACCGATTCGAGGTTAAGATCGTTCATGGTTTTATTGCCCGTTATTACGAGGGCAATTACGGTAAGCACAAAAACAACGGGGAATACAAATGCCAGGTTTCGTATAGACCTTCCCGTTAGCCAGGTTCCCGCTATAGCGATAACGAATGTAATTACAAATTGCAGGCCTATCTCTGCAAGGTTGTGCGCTGAAAATACTTTACTGAATAATTGCTCTGTGTTGCTCCATTTAAAAGCCGGTAACGGGAAGTATAGTCCTGCGATAGCCAGAAGTATAAGTGCAAAGCCCAGTATCACCACCGTCCAGTCTTCTGTAACAGCTATTCCTTTTCTTTGTGCAGCCATGAATAAAATTTTTGCGCTAATGTAAAATAATATTTTTAGTATCCTGATATTTTATCATTGTATGCGGCATGTATATTAATGCTGTTACAAGATTCATGTACGCATAAATATTAAGCCAACTGCAAATGCAATCATTACCCGGCGCATCAAAGCGCATGCTCAAAACGGGTTCGCCCCCTGATGAAACTGGCGGAAGGAAAATTTACGGAAGATATGAGTGTAAAATTTCACGTCACAGAAAGAAACCTGCTGCTTGAAATATCCGACCTGATGAAACAGGGTTTTAATGATTATGTGATCCTTGGCATTAAGGGAACGGGGATGTTAAAAAAGATATTAATGGGAAGCACTGCCACGAAAATTATAAACGAATTGAATGCAATAACGGTAGCTGTTCCCGACAAGCTTTGCACGGCATCGAGCAAATTGTGTAACCTCGTTCCCAAACATATAGTTGTTACCATTAACGACAGGTATGCGCTCAATGAACCGGCTTTTAACAACTTCCTTGATACGTTCAGCGGCAGCATTGAGGAGATCAGATTTATGTCTGTCATTCAGTCGGAGAAAGTGGCAAACGAAGCCGGAGCCTATCTGAGGGTGCTTCAGGAAAGGTATAACGAAAAGATACCCTCGGGCTACAGCATTTTCAAAGGAGCAAACGTTTTTAATGAGATCAGGAGGAATGTTCAGATAAACAGTGATACCGCTCTGGTGGTCCAAAAAGGCTCCAGATCATTAACCGACCGGCTTTTCCGGAAATTTCTGATTGACCGGCTCGTTCACGATGGTTCACTTCCGCTGGTAATACTGCCTTCGTAGCCCTTTTTTTAGATCGTTTGCTGCATCCCGGTATTATCTTCATTTGTATGGCGGGTGTTACGTGAGATATTTTCAATGGTCCATTCTATTCTTTTCTCAAACGGATGTTGCCTCACCGTGCATTCCATCTTCTGACATATACTGCAGGAGAAGCTGAGGCAGGCATCTGCGTGGATGAAAAGCTCAACCGATTCGCCGAATTCTTTTTGTATCAGCAATGAAAGCGCGTCCATTTCGGCATGGGCTTCTTTTACATTAAGATACCAGGGTACTGTGAGATGACAATCCATATGCAGCACATTGCCGTATTTAATGATGCGCAGGTTGTGCAGATCAATCCAGTTTACGCGCCTGTTGGCATTGAGCAGCGCTACCATTCTTTGCAGCAGTGCCTTATCTGCTTCATCCATTATACCGGCAACAGAGCTTCTTACGATGCGGTAACCCGTATAAATAATAAAGAGCGAGAACCCTGCGGCAACCAGGCTGTCTATCCATTGCAGGCGGGTAAACCATATGAGGGCCAGCCCTGCCATGATACCCAGTGTAGACCATGTATCGCTTTGCAAATGCTTTCCGCTGGCAACCAGTGCGAGGGAATCGTTTTGCTTTCCCGTTTTTATACAATAGCTACCGGTTATATAATTGATGACGGCTGTAACGGCTACGAGGAAAATACCATAATCTAATTTTTTTAACTCCCGGGGATAGATGAAATGATGGATAGCTTCATATACTATAAAGACTCCTGCTATCATCATCAGTACACCTTCTACGGCTGCTGATAAAAATTCGGCCTTGCCGTGGCCGTAAGGATGATTGGCATCGCGCGGTTTGGCAGCAATATACAAACCAAAAAGACTGATAAATCCTGCTGTTACATTAACCGTACTTTCCAGGGCATCTGTAAGCACTGCTACAGAGCGGGTAAGATACCACGCAATGATCTTGATGATGAATAAAGCCACTGCTATAACAGTTACTGTCTTTTGCAGGCGCAGATTGATGCGGGCAGTATGCAATAGTGAATATTTGGGGTAAAGGTATTTTTTATCTTTTTATGGAAGCGGGCTTCATGAAAATAAAAAAAGGCCGCTGAATTCGTATTCAGCAAGCCTTGCATTGCTCTCTTGTCCGTACTTCCGGCTATCGTTTATTTTTGGGAGACCTTTTGCCTGTGGTGCCGTCTTTTTTTACATGCCGGTTGTGCTTCTTATACTGTTTATCTTTGCCCTCTTTCTTTAAAGGTGTGGCAGTTGCTGTGGTTGAAGATTCCTTGACCGCAGCGGTTGTTTGTTTTTGATGGTCCGCTGTTACAGCATGTGTTTTTGCATGTGCAACTTCTTTTTTAGCTGTCTTTGTTTTTTCCTGTGCCGGCTGAGCAGGTTGGGTTTGCTGTGCAAACAGAGCGGTCCCGCTGAAGAGCATAATAAAACAGGCGAGAATGATCTTTTTCATAATTGTAATTTTTTATTGAAATTATACAGCATAATTAATTCCAGAATGTTGTTGGCGTATGTAACGGGTTGTTAATGAGCCTTCATTAACTACTGCTTTACAATGGTCGTATGACGGAGACATTCAGGTAAAATGGTAGCAGACAGTTGCTGAACTATGCCTGACGGCGAAGGTGAACGGTTGTTAGTTCAATTCCTGTATTTTTGTTTTTTAAAATAGCAGCATCATGCAATTCCGGTTGAATGAAGAACAATTGATGATTCAAAAAGCGGCACGCGATTTTGCGCAAAATGAGTGCCTGCCTGGTGTAATAGAAAGAGATGAGAAGCAGCAGTTTCCCGAAGCACAGGTTTTAAAATTAGCGGAGCTGGGCTTTATGGGAATGATGACCGCGCCCGAATACGGAGGCGCAGGTATGGATACCATCAGTTATGTGCTGGCAATGGAAGAGATAAGTAAGGTAGATGCAAGTGTAAGCGTATGCATGAGTGTTAACAACAGCCTGGTTTGCTGGGGTTTGGAAAAATACGGCAGCGAAGCGCAAAAGCGGCAATACCTTACGCCACTGGCACAGGGCCGTAAGGATGGAAACTTATACCTGGGGGCTTTTTTGCTGAGCGAACCCGAAGCAGGGAGTGATGCAACCTCACAGCATACCATAGCCGAAGACAAGGGCGATCATTATATATTGAACGGAACCAAGAACTGGATCACCAACGGTAAAACGGCCAGCGTGTACCTGGTAATGGCGCAAACAGATGCATCAAAGGGCAGCAAGGGCATTAATACTTTTATTGTAGAAAAAAACAGGGAGGGCATAACGGTTGGTGCAAAAGAAAACAAACTGGGTATCAGGGGAAGCGATACGCACAGCATCATGTTCCAGGATGTAAAAGTACCCAAACAGAACCGTATCGGCGATGACGGCTTTGGATTTGCCTTTGCCATGAAAACACTGGCCGGCGGCCGCATCGGTATTGCAGCACAGGCCCTGGGCATAGCTTCGGGGGCTTATGAAAGAGCTGTTGACTATGCAAAGCAACGCAAAGCCTTTGGTACAGAGATCGCCCGGCACCAGGCCATACAGTTTAAGCTGGCAGATATGGCAACCCGCATTGAAGCCGCGCGGCTGTTGTGCCTGCGGGCCGCATGGGAAAAAGACAACGGTGACGATTATACGTTAAGCAGCTCTATGGCAAAAGTATATGCTTCCGAAACGGCAATGTGGGTTACAACGGAAGCGGTACAGATCCATGGCGGGTATGGTTATGTAAAAGAATATCATGTGGAACGCCTGATGCGCGATGCAAAGATCACGCAGATATATGAAGGTACCAGCGAAGTGCAAAGAATAGTGATCGGAAGGGGGATATTGAAGTGAGAGGGGTAGGGTGTGGGGTGGAAGGTGTAGGGTGTGAGGTGTTGCAGGGTACAGGTTTCAGGGATTAAAGTAATAAGAAAAAAAATATGGCGGCAAATATAGAGGCATATCAAAGTATAAGGAAAGACCTGGACAGTAAAAAGGTAATATTGGTTGCGGTATCTAAAACCAGGCCTGTTGGTGATGTACAGACTTTGTATGATATGGGCCAACGCGATTTTGGCGAAAATTATGTGCAGGAGCTCGTGGAAAAGCAAAAGCAACTGCCCGGTGATATCCGCTGGCACTTTATTGGTCACCTGCAGCGCAATAAGGTAAAGGATATAGCGGATTTTGTTCATTTAATTCATGGCGTAGACAGCCAGAGGCTGTTGGTTGAGATCAATAAGCAGGCGCTCAAACGCAACCGAACCATTCCCGTACTGCTCCAGGTGCATATAGCCCGTGAAGAAACAAAATTCGGGCTGGACGAAAATGAGCTTGGAGAAATAATGAAAAGTCTTCCGGGGTTAAACAATGTGGCGATAAAAGGACTGATGGGCATGGCTTCATTAACAGATGACAGGGCGATCATAAGAAAAGAATTTCAATACCTGAGATCATTATACGATCAGATCTCATTGCCCGCGGAACCTGCCTTACGCCCACCACTCACCACGCTCTCCATAGGCATGAGCAATGATTATACTATTGCCATCGAAGAGGGCAGCAATATGGTTAGGCTGGGCAGTTTGTTATTTGGCGCCAGGAATTAGGCGCATGGATCGCGCTTTAAAATTTGTAGCAGGTTCTGTTGCATTTTTAATATAATTGTCTTTCCTTTAACTGCTTCATTCAAAAAGAAAACAGATTTGTATGTATGCGGTTAAAAAAGCAACGTGGATTATTTTATCCATGCTCTTCATGATAAGCTTACCATCATGTAAAGACAGATCTTCACAAATAAAGAGCGGACCTTTCATTGGTTTTGCAGGCATGGACTCAACGGTAGCGGCAGGCGAGGACTTCTTTTCGTATGCCAATGGCAAATGGTATCAAAACACGGTTATCCCCGCCGACCAGTCCGGCTGGGGTGAAGCTCATATATTGTATGAAGACAACAGGAAAAAATTGCACGCCATGCTGGAGGAATCCGCCGCAGGCAATAATTTTTCGAAAGGGTCGCCCGGGCAGATGATGGGTGATCTGTATGCAGGCGCAATGGATTCATCGGCTATTGATAAGGAAGGGTATGCCCCCGTTGCCAATGACCTTAAACGGATTGACGGATTATCTTCTGCTGCAGACATTGTTAAGGAATGTGCTTATGAATACAGCCGGGGCGGCGGGAACATGTTCGGCGCTTATGTTGGGGCGGATGACAGAAATGCTGCTGTTAATAAGCTGCAGTTCTCGCAGTCGGGGTTATCGCTCCCCGGCAGAGACTATTATTTGAATGATGATGAGAAAACAAAACACATCCGCAGCGAATTTGTACACTATGTTACCGGTATGTTTAAAGCTATTGGACTGGATAGCCTAACGGCAGCAAAAAATGCCTCGGCTATTCTTGAGCTGGAAACCGCATTGGCCAAATCGCATTCCACTCCGGTTGAACTGAGAGACCCCGTAAAAAATTACAACAAGTTCGCGGTAAAAGATCTTAATGTACTAACGCCGGGCATAAACTGGGATCAGTTTATTAAAACCTATGGCGCAAACACAGATACTGTATTGGTGGGTCAGCCGGATTATTTTAAAGAGCTGGGCAGGCAACTGCGATCTGCTCCGCCGGAGGTATGGAAAAATAAGCTCAAACTGGGTGTAATAGAAGAGGCATCGCTGGGCAATCCTTTCGAAGACCTGCAGTTTTTATTTTACAGGAAGACGTTAAGGGGTATCGAAGAAAAACCAGCCCGCTGGAAAAAGGCAACGGGCATTGTAGACAACCTGGCAGGCGACCTGCTGGGCAGGGTGTATGTAAATAAATATTTTCCGGCCGACGCTAAAAAAAGAATGCTCGACCTGGTAAACAACCTGCAGCGCGTATATGAAAGCAGGATAAGGAACTTAGACTGGATGAGCGACAGCACCAGGGAAAAAGCCCTGAACAAGCTTAACAGCTTTGTAAAAAAAATAGGGTATCCCGACAAGTGGAAAGATTATGCCGGTGTGCATATCAGCAGGAGCGATCATTTCAATAACATGAGGCAGTTAAAAATTTATGAATTCAAAAGAGAGCTGGCTAAAATTGATAAACCGGTAGACCGGACGGAATGGTTTATGAATGCGTCTGAAGTAAATGCCTATTATAATCCTTCATTTAATGAGATCGCATTCCCGGCAGGGATCCTTCAGCCGCCATTTTTTAATAATGCCGCGGATGATGCCATTAACTATGGGGCTATAGGCGCGATTATCGGGCATGAAATGACGCATGGCTTCGACGACCAGGGCCGGCAGTATGATGCAAACGGCAACCTTCACGACTGGTGGACGAACAAGGATGCGGAGTTGTTTAACCAAAAAGCAAAAGTGGTAATTGACCAGTATGATGCATATACAATGCTGGACAGTATGCATGTAAACGGCAGGTTAACATTAGGGGAGAATATTGCCGATATTGGTGGTTTGATGATCGCTTACGAGGCGTTTAAAAATACTCCGCAGGGTAAAAGCGATGAAAAGACAGACGGGCTTACACCCGATCAGCGCTTCTTTTTATCCTTCGCCAATGTATGGCGTGCCAAATTCAGGGATGCTGCCGTAAGAGAAAGATTGCTGCTTGATCCGCATTCACCGCCAAAATACAGGGCGAACGGGCCGGTTTCAAACATGCCGGCGTTTTACAATGCATTTAATGTACAGCCGGGCGATAAAATGTACCGTGCCGACAGTGTAAGAGCGAAGATATGGTGAGGGGAGACGGGTTACAGGTTGCAGGTTTCAGGGCAGCCCTACCTTATACCCTCCACCTTACACCTTTTGCCTTTGTTGCAGGTTTCAAGGTTACAGGTTTCAGGGGAGAGATGGAAAACGATAAGCCGGAAGCGTAGAGGTTCATCCTCTCACTTCTCACGTTTCACTTCTCACTGTGACAACTTATTTTTTTCAACACCTTCATTGGTAATGATCACGGGTTTGATAAACCCTTTTGCATCAAAATACATACGGTCTATGCAGGTTACTCTTGAGTTGCCATCGGTTTCGGTTAAGGGACGCCGGTGATATACCATATACCATTGATCTTTACCGGGAACCCTGATCACCGAATGGTGACCGGCGCCGGTGGCAATCCCGGGATCCTGCTGGAGTATCTTTCCAATTCTTTTGAACGGGCCAAACGGAGACCCGGCAATGGCATAGGCAACGCTGTAATCGGGACCTGTCCATCCGCCCTCCGACCACATAAAATAATATTTGCCATCGCGGATGAACATAAAAGGGCCTTCAACATATCCTTCCGGTGTTATTTCTTTAAATATTGTGCCGTCTTCAAAAGGAATGAAGCCCGTAAAATCATTGTTGAGCCTGGCAATATTGCAATGTCTCCACCCGCCGTATATTAAATAATACTGCCCGGTGCTGTCTTTAAAAACAAACTGGTCAATAGGCTGCGCCCCGTTATGGAACTTACCTACCAGTGGCTTGCCCAGGTGGTCTTTAAACGGCCCTGAAGGGTTATCTGCAACAGCCACACCAATGCCCCCCGTTTCTTTATCACTTTGAATATCATTGGCGCCGAAGAACAGGTAATACCTGTTTTTTTTCTCCACTATAGCCGGCGCCCACATGGCACGCCTGGCCCATTTAACGGCGGCGGTATCTATTATGCGGCTGTGTTTTGTCCATTGAATAAGATCGGGTGATGAAAAAGCGTCCAAAAAAACCTGCTTGTCATAGGGCGCGGAACAGGTAGGATAGATCCAGTAGGTATTATTTAAAATGATGCCTTCCGGGTCGGCATACCACCCGGGGAAAACAGGATTCCCTGACTTTTCTGTTGCTTTCTTTTTTTGTGCGTGCAGGTTAAGCGAACAAGCAAATATCACTCCCAATACTATTGCTTTTTTCATTATCCCTTTTTTGCGAAACTATTGTTTTGATCTAATAAAAAACGGAGGGAATACATTTATTTTACCCTGCTCTGCCCATCGTTCATTTTATGCGATCGTACTGTATTTTAAATGCCGACAGGTTTGGCTTATATTTCTTTTCCCGCTTTAGTTCGTACCGGTAGATCACTTCACCCAGGCGTTTCATGAAAGGGAACCCGGTTGTTGCATAATCATAAGCGCCATCATTGATAATGCCGTCCTCGTTGCAGTAAATAACAGCGCTTAACATGAACTCAGCCTGGTTTTCAAAATCCACTATGTAGGCGGCATCGGTTAAAAAACCATAGGCGCCGCCGATCTTATTGAATATGCGAACACCACGCGGCAGCCTGCTG
Organism: Agriterribacter sp.; assembly: GCF_035444585.1. Lineage (GTDB taxonomy): Bacteria > Bacteroidota > Bacteroidia > Chitinophagales > Chitinophagaceae > Agriterribacter. Next base: position 3,967 of record NZ_DAOMOZ010000085.1, on the reverse strand, counting down.
TTTTTATCGGCGCCCAGCAATAAAAATTTGCAGGAAGCATCATAATATAAAGAATCGTAAGGCGGGTAAATGGTTTCCTGTGGCAATTGCGACATGTACTGCCATACAAAGCGGTAATCTTCAGGTGTAACGGTAAAGCGCTCTGTTGCGGGGACCGATTGGGGAAATAGTATGCTGCGCAGCATATGGTGAAGATCCTCCAGCGAAATACGGTTTTTGATGGAAAAGTCCATGGACCCGTTTATCAATGCCCCGTTTTTATAGTATGCTTTTCCCAGCCGGTCGTTCCGTTGTAAATAAGGAGCAGCATTGTATTGCCCCGGCTGATCATAAATAACCTGTCCGTATGCATTTCGGAACTGCACCGGATTGGTATGGCGGTTCTCATCATCCGGTAGCGCAATATTCAGGCGGTGATTGATCTGTACGTCTTTATATCCTTTGCGGTGCAACTGATCATTGATATAGCGCTGCCCTAAAAATTCATACAAACGATTGAAGGCATCGTTATCGCTTGCCAGGAATATCTTTTTAATATATTGTTCTACCGACGGACTTCCATCCGGGGTCGTGGGGTCATTGTAAACGGCAGTCTGACCACTGTAATCGCTTCCCGTTATCATTGCTGTACTGCGGTTAAGTCCGGCTATATTAAGTTCATTCAACCGCTGTAAGGCCAACAGCGCAACCGGCATTTTAACTGTAGAAGCGGGATAAAAATATTGCTTTGAATTTACATGAAAGTAATAATCTGTAAAATGGGGAGTATTGTCGGCATCGCGGTTTATCTGCGTGTAAATGATCTGCACCTTAAAGTGTGCTCTTTTGCTGAGTATTGAATCAAAGTACTGCGGGTATTGCTGAAGCAATGCTTCTAAAAACGCATCTGTACGGCTGCTGTCTTTTTGGGGTACGGGCGTTTCCGTGGTTACAGCAACGGCGTCTTTGGGCTGTGTTGTGGCCGTATCGGCAGGAAGGGGAGCGACGGAGTCCTTCATTTTAATGGTATCCGTTGGCGCAACGGCATTGTTGCTATCAGGGGCTGTGGCTTTTTGAGTGGTTTTACAGGCAAAGAATGAAATTACAATGAACGTTGTTACTGATAGGATATCACGTTTTATATGCATCATTTAAAGTTAATGATTATCGTTTATCAAATCTTTTTGAACTTGCTTCATGGATTTCAAGGCACTGATATTTTTGCAAATGTCACTTCGTCAAATGCAAAAGTGTCTTGTTTTGGTTTAGCTATTTCGTATTTTTATACTATTAAAATCTCTTTATAAAAATATTGATTCTCATTTTACAAAAATCCAATGGCTTTGGTTGGGTCGTTTTGTCTATATGAGCAAGTACGAATAGAAATGGTATTCTTAAATTTTATAAAGAGAAAAAATGAAAAGTAATATAAAAATCGCAATAATTGGCGGCACCGGCAAATCGGGAAAGTACCTTGTAAAGCATCTGATAAATCAGGGATTTCAATTCAAAATTCTACTTAGAAATCCATATAATTTCCAAATCAATAGTCCACTTGTCGAAGTTATTGAAGGCAATGTAACCAATTATAGTTCTGTGGGCACATTGCTTGAAGGTTGCCAGGCTGTGATCAGCACTTTAGGTTTAGGTGAGCCTCCAAGTGAACCTACAATTTTTAGTCAATCAACTGCAAATGTTATTGAAGCCATGAATGAGCATAATATTCATCGTTACATTGTAACTACCGGGCTTAATGTTGATACACCTTTTGATAATAAAAGTTCCAAAACAGCTTTCGCAACAGACTGGATGAGAAAAAATCATCCAACTTCTACCGCTAATAAACAATCCGAATTTGATATTTTGTCAAATAGTAATGTTGATTGGACTTTGGTAAGACTTCCTTTAATAGAACAAACAGACGAAACTGGTCAGATTAATGTTAGTTTAGAGGATTGCCCGGGAGATAAAATAAGTGCAACTGATTTGGCACATTTTCTTGTCGAACAACTGTCAACCGACACATTGATTAAAAAAGCTCCATTCATTGCAAGTACCTAAATTTGTCAGTAGTGAGTCTGAAAAATGACTCACTATTTTCATTTTTGGAACCATAACAATACTACTGCCGGCGACCTGTTTCGCAAACGTTTTTTAATATATAAAGCCAAATTGCTTCAAGATATGGAACTGAGGGTTTATGTACATGGTAGTTTTATTTAATATGGCGTATCATTCTTAATGGTTTCACAAGCGTCTGTAACCATTGCTTGTAAAGCAATTGAGAAAGAAAAAGCACTTGCCAGAGAACTGTTTTTATACCACAAATTCATGTTGAAACCCTATCTTTGCCCCCACTTTAAACTTTTGTAAACGCTTTTTTGTATGCAACTGAAAGGTTTGGTCTCTGTTTTTGCGATTGCATTGATTGCTATATCCCTTTACCAACTGCATTTTACATGGGTGGTGCACAACCACGAGGGGAAGATGGAAAAACAGGCCCTTAACTGGGTAAACTCTCATTATAACGGCGCTTCACAGGAAGCCAAGGATTCTGCTTATGAACACAGGTTGAGCCGCTTATTAGACAGCACCAAAGGAAAGATCATCACTTATGGTATCAATGGCGCAACCAGCTACCAAAAGGCAAAGGAACAGGAATTAAGCCTGGGATTGGATTTACAGGGTGGTATGAGCGTAACCCTTGAAGTGGAGCTGGAAAATTTGCTGCGGTCCATTTCCAACAGTCCCAAGGATGTTAACCTGAACAAGGCGCTGGAACTGGCCAGTGAGCGTAAGGGTACAACCGACGCCGATTATATAGGACTGTTTGCATCAGCATACAAAGAAGTAAATCCTTCTGGAAAGCTGTCGGGTTTGTTTGCCAATGCCGGTCAGCGCAATATTAAACTGGAAGATTCTGACGACCAGGTCGTTTCCAAGTTAAGAACGATGGCAGGAGAAGCCTTTCAAAATACGTTCAGGGTACTGACCAAGCGTATTGACCAGTTTGGTGTGGCTCAGCCCAATATCAATCCCGATCCGCGCAAGGGTACCATCAGCGTAGAGCTGGCGGGTGTAAAAGATGATCCTGAAAGAGTGCGTAAAATATTACAGGCTACCGCCTACATGCAGTTCTGGGAAGTGTACACAGGCAATGAACTGGCGCAGTCTTTTACCCAGGCCGAAGAAACGCTGAAGAAAATGGGCGACGACAGCAAACCGGCTGACGACACAGGTCAAAAGTCCATCACGGATACTACACAAGCCGTTGCTTCTGCTCCTGCCGATACCACTAAAACACTTTCATTAAGTGACCTTTCCACCGATACGAACCAGGCAGAGGACAAGGGCGCGGCGCCTGCAGCAACCCATACCATACTGGGTTTACTGATGCAGGCTCCGCAGGGTGACGCGGCTATCGCTTATGTGGCGGTAAAAGACACTGCTTTACTAAATGAAAATCTTAACGCTGTTCAGGATATTTTTCCGGCTAATGCCCGGTTTTTATACGGCATTGCACCCGGGGGGGCAGGAACTACTTCAAATGTACTTCCGCTGTACGCGATCAAAACACGCGATGGAGATAAAGCGCCGCTCGAAGGAGATGATGTGGAGGAGTCTACCATTTCTTACGATGAGCGTGGCCGTCCGGCTGTTTCGCTCAGGATGACCAAGCAGGGAACAAAAAAATGGGCAGATCTCACTACAGAAAATGTAAACAAGCCTGTAGCCATTGCGCTGGATAATATTATCTATTCAGCGCCTAACGTTATCAATCCCATACTGGATGGTAACTCCCAGATATCCGGCAGCTTTACCGTAGAAGAAGCCTCCGACCTGGCAAATATCCTTCAGTCGGGTCAGTTGGCTGCACCTGCAAGAATTGTGCAGGAACAAATGGTGGGGCCTACACTGGGTAAGGAGGCTGTTAAAGGCGGCGCCATGTCGTTCGTCATTTCTTTTGCGGTAATATTTGCCCTGATGT
>NZ_DAOMOZ010000084.1:0-18495 GCF_035444585.1 Agriterribacter sp. | reverse complement strand
ACTTTGCCTCATAATAAGTGACTGTTTTTTGTCAACCTATTTTAGGCATGCACATTACCCCTCTCTGCACGCACACCCTGTAACTTGTAACCTGCAACCTGCTCCCTGCTCCCCTCACTCTTTACTCTCTTCTCTAAACCAACTGCTGTACATCAGGTAATTACCGGCAATGCGGTTAATTTCCCCGCTGATCAGCTCTTCCGGTACGTTTTTAATTTTTTTTGCAGGCACCCCGGCATAAATGGAACCTGCTTCTACTTTCACGCCTTCTAATATTACAGCGCCGGCTGCAATTATGGAATGGCTTCCTATTTCGGCCCTATCCATTATGATGGCGCCCATGCCGATCAAAACATTATCATGCACCGTGCAGCCATGCACAATGGCATTATGACCGATGCTAACATTATTCCCAATAATGGTCTTTGTTTTTTGATAGGTGCAATGTATCACTGCTCCATCCTGTATATTAACTTTATTGCCTATGCGAATGGCATTAACATCTCCTCTTACTACTGCATTGAACCAAACGCTGCAGTCATCTCCCATAGTTACATCCCCCACTATTGTAGCATTAGGCGCTAAATAGCAGTTTTGACCAAAAACAGGAGGTACTCCTTTTACAGGTAACAATAATGGCATAGCTCAATGTTTCTTTTGTATTTTGTGGCGGGAGCGCATCCCCGGTCTGTAAACCGGCAATGGCTCATACCAATGCGATATCAAAATTCACCAGCTCAACAAACTGCTGCACCCTTTCATCAATATCGCTTTTGGTGAGTTCCTTCAGCCGGGTAGTGCCAAATTTTTCCACGCAAAAGGAAGCGATGGCCGAACCGATAACAATAGCCGACTTCATTCCGTCAAAAGAAAAATCCCTGGTACTGTCTAAATAGCCAACGAACCCGCCGGCAAATGTGTCTCCGGCACCGGTTGGGTCAAACACTTCGTCTAAAGGCAGGGCAGGTGCAAAAAATACATGATCGCCGTGGAAAAGCAGCGCGCCGTGCTCTCCCTTTTTTATAACAAGGAATTTGGGGCCCATTTTCATGATCTCCCTTGCGGCCCGCACCAAAGAATATTGGGCGCTTAACTGCCTCGCCTCGCTGTCGTTTACCAGCAGTATATCTACTTCTTTTAATACTTTTTCCAGGTCAGGCATTGCGGTATCCATCCAAAAGTTCATGGTATCGAGTACCGTGAGTTTGGGCCTTTCCTTCAATTGTTCTATTACACTAAGCTGAACGGCAGGCGACAGGTTGCCCAGCATTAAAATATCGGCTCCCTGGTAACCCGCCGGTACAACAGGTTCAAAATCGCCCAGGACGTTGAGCTGGGTTTCGAGGGTATCCCGCGTGTTCATATCCATGTGATACCTGCCGCTCCAGAAGAACGATTTTTTATCTTTTTTTATCTGCACACCATCCATCTGCACGCCCCGGGCTTGCAGCAAATCAAGTTCCTCCTGCGGAAAATCACCCCCTACAACAGAGATCTGCTGAACAGGCCTGGTGAAGTTGGATGCGCTCCATGCAATATAGGTAGCTGCTCCACCCACAATTTTATTGCTTTTTCCGAAAGGCGTTTCAATTGCATCAAAAGCCATAGACCCAACAACGATCACAGACATGAGTATACATTTATGAAATGATCAATACAGTGCTTTAAAAACGGTGCAAAACTAAGTCAAATAAATTAACGCTCTGGTTTTTTTAAACCTTTAAGAGATACGGATTCGTTTTATTTTTGCCGTATGGAATTTGAAAATTTTATTTCCACGCTCACTGCTCCCGCGCCACCCGAAATGGTATCTGTGTATTTGCATGCCATGTGGTTTGATGCCAGGGGAGACTGGGATAAGGCACACAACATCGTTCAGGATATTAACGACAGCAAAGCCGCTCTCATTCATGCCTACCTGCACCGCAAAGAAGGCGATGCCTCCAATGCCCGTTACTGGTATAACCGTGCAGGCAAACCATTCCCTGCCCTTTCGCTGCAGCAGGAATGGGAACAAATAGTAAGAGATTTATTGCACACGGCAAACCAATACACAGCGTTCTGATCTTCAGATTTTATTTTCTTCCGGGAAGGCTTTTAATATGCGGCAGCCCTATGGCCGGATTTTTGATGGCTGCGAAGCAACCGTATCTGTTGCAGGTGTTTGTATGGTGTCGCTGCCGCAACTTTTGAACAATAAAAGCAACAGCACAAAAGCCAGCACTGCCAGGATAATGGGAAGCATCCAGTTGTTTTTTTTACCAGTTGTTTCCGCAGCATGAACTGCGTGGGCGGCGCTGTCTTTCGCATCCGAAAAGCCCGGCATCAGTTTGGATCCGATCTCCGAAAGACTACCTAATCCCAATGTGCCTGCCAGGTTGAAGCCGGAAGGGATCGCCGAAAGGATACTGTCTTTTTGTGTGGCTAAAAAAGAAGTGATCCCCGAAGTATCCAGGTTGTTATCCGCAGCATATTTACCCAGGCTTCCCAAAGCAGCAGGCGCTACCATATTCAGCAACGATGAAGCAGAGGATTGCTTAATACCTGCGAATCCTGAAAGGAGACTGGAAATGTTACCCGATTTATCACCAAATAAACTGCCCGCCAAACTCAGTAGGCCCGGAAACTTTCCGCCATCCTCCAGTGATCCTCCCAGGTTACCCAATATACCGCTGCTGCCCGCCTGTTTTGCCAGGTCTAAAAGCGATTGGGCGCCGGCACTGCTTTCTGCTTTGTTTAAAAAACCGGCCAACACCGATGGTACCGCGCCGCTCAGTGCTTTCTGGATGCCGCCCTCATTCTCTCCCAGCACAGATGCAGCCTTGTTTATCAGATCATTACTGAAAAGGCTCTTAACAGAATCAATAAGATTGAATGCCATAGTGATTAGATTTAATTGTGTACAATATGGAAGCGAAGTAGTTTAAACGTTATCATTGATAGCAGCTACTGCAAACGTATAAAAAATACATCTTATGCTTTAATACAATTTAATCCGCCCAAAAGTTTATTTAGGAAAAGGTCAGCGAAATAATTGGTTTGCATTACTTTAGATTAAATATCTTTGCACTGATATTTTATTTGGGATAAGTGGATTCAATTTATCCTTATATTTATAAGATTGATTTTGTTTTATTACTGCCTAATTTATGATCGCTGAAACCAACTATTGCTATTGAAAGTCTTTAAAGTTCTGTTTTCATAAAAAACCTTATCCGAGTATGTTTGAACACAATCCTGTGAATGATAAAATTACTATTTTAATAGTTGATGATCATAAACTGATCAGGGATACCTGGTCGTTTATTTTAAACAGCGATCCGCGTTTTCAGGTCATTGCCGAAACCGATTCCGGCAAAGAGGCTATTGAACTTGCCGAAAACAATCGTCCTCATATCGTATTGATGGATATCAATATGAGCCCGATGAACGGTTTTGAGGCCACGAAAGAGATCCGGAAAGTATCGCCCGACTCGAAGATCATCGGGGTTTCCATGCATTCGCAACCGGCCTATGCAAAAAAAATGCTCCAGGTAGGCGCTATGGGCTATATCACAAAAAATTCCTCCAAGGAAGAAATGATCGGCGCCATCAGCGAGGTAGCACAAGGCAACAAATACATTTGCCATGAAGTGAAGGCCATCCTTTCGGAACAAATCCTGGAAGACAACGAAAAGCCAGACATTAATCTGCTGTCGCAACGTGAAATTGAAATCATTGAGCTGATCAAACAGGGGCAGTCTTCAAAGGAAATTGCACAGCAATTGAATATAACACTTAAAACGGTAGAAGTTCACCGGCACAATATCCTGAAAAAGCTGAATCTGAAAAATACGGCGGCGCTCGTAAATTTTATCAATAATGCCGGCGTGGCCTGATCCCGTTAAAAAATCAAATATTACATAACAATTCATGCCTGCTTCCGCGAACAGGTTTTTTATGTATTTATCATGTCGGCACTCTCTGTTACTACCATTCAAACCCCGTTGTATTGGGAAGATAAGCCAGCCAACCTGCAGATGCTGGAGGAAAAAGTGAACGCCATTGAAGGTAAAACCGAAATTGTTATTTTGCCCGAGATGTTCAGTACAGGCTTTAGCATGCGCCCGGAGGTTTTATCCGAAAAAATGGATGGCACTACCATTGAATGGATGAAAACGGTAGCCGCCCGTAAAAGAGTCATTCTTACCGGCAGCGTCATTATTGAGGAAGACGGAAGCTATTTCAACCGTATGATATGGATGCTGCCCGATGGCAATTGCGGTTATTACGACAAACGGCATTTGTTTGCCTATGCTTCCGAAGATAGATCCTATACCGCTGGAAAAAAAAGGCTTATCGCTTCGGTAAAGGGATGGAAGATCAACCTGCAGGTTTGTTATGATCTCCGGTTCCCGGTTTGGGTGCGGCAAAGAAGTTTTCCCCGGCAGGGAGATGGAATGACTACCCACAATGAATATGACCTTATTGTTTACGTGGCCAATTGGCCGGAACGGCGCAATCATGCATGGAAAACGCTGCTCCAGGCCCGGGCTATAGAAAATCAATGCTACGTAGCCGGTGTTAACCGTGTGGGAAACGACGGGAATGGTATATACCATAGCGGCGATTCCATGATCGTTGATCCGCTTGGCGAAGTGCTGTATACACAGGCGCACAAAGAAGATGTGCATACCGCGATCTTGTATAAAGAAAAGCTGGAAGAAGTACGCACAAGATTTCCTTTCTGGAAAGATGCCGACAGCTTTTTGATTGATCCCTGAAAAAATAAAGATATATGATGAAAACAGCCTGGCTGAACTGCAGCATCTATACCGGAAGTAAAAAGGAAACGGGCAAAGCCATTCTGGTTAACAACAATGTTATTGAAGGGGTGGTTGATGAAAATGAGATTGGGGAAGGATATGCGGTTAAAGATCTTGGAGGACTTAGTATAGCACCCGCTTTTATTGACCTGCAGATCTATGGTGGCAATGGCAGGTTATTTTCGGCCGAATTGGATACAGCCGCAATTGCCGCTACTTACCGGTATTGCCTCAGCGGCGGTTGCACACAGTTTATGCTTACCATGGCCACCAATACCATTGAAAAATTCCTGCAAGGCATTGAACTGGTAAAGCAATACCGGCAACAGGGTGGTAAAGGCGTGCTGGGGTTGCATATGGAAGGACCCTACCTCAACCCTGCAAAAAAGGGGGCGCATATTCTGGAATGCATTAAAAAGCCAACGGTTGAAGAAGTAAGCATGCTGCTGGAAAAAGGTAAGGGTGTACTTAAAATGATGACGATTGCGCCTGAAGTATGTGATGAAGAAATAATAAAAATGCTCATTGACAACGGTATTATTGTTTCTGCCGGGCATAGCAATGCCACTTATGCCGAAGCCACGAAAGCCTTTGGTTTGGGCATCCCCACAGCTACACATCTATTTAATGCCATGTCGGCATTCCAAAGCCGCGAGCCGGGACTGGTTGGAGCCATATACAACAATGCCACCGTTAAAAGCAGCATTGTACCGGATGGGATACACGTTGATTTTGTATCACTGCGTATCAGTAAAAAGATCATGGGCGACCGCCTCTTTTTCATAACAGATGCGGTTGCGGAAACCACTGAAGGCGAATACCGGCATGTATTTAAAGGCAACCGCTATACACTTCCCGATGGAACGCTTTCGGGCTCCGCCTTAACCATGATGCAATCAGTAAAGAATGGGGTGCAGCATGCGGGCATTGCGCTTGAAGAAGCACTGCGCATGGCATCCGCTTATCCCGCGCAGTTGTTAAAGACCCATGTGCCCCTGGGAAAAATAGAAGCAGGCTATGCCGCGGAGTTCGTGGTTTTTAATGATGCGCTGGAAGTGAAGGATGTGATTACGGCCTGAGGGACTGCCCGGTGCCGCGGACTTCAGGCAATAGCCCGTAATAACAACGTCCTTGCGAGGGGTGCATAAATACCGGAAGGTTGAACAACTACACACGCCGAAGCAAGCCCATGGAAACGAAGCGGAATGGTAAGCCAGTTTAAAGAAAAGTGATGCGCCTCCGGGTCGGGGGATTACTTCGACCCGGTGACATATTCACACAGTACTTTAATCCGTTCAGTGTCTCGTAATGACGTTTAAAGCGGTCGGCACCCGACGCAGGAGGGTCAGATCGCTTTAGGAATAATTTTTCTTCCTATCCTTGGAGGATACAAAGTATAACAAGAACGGTGAGGCCTGGGGCAACTCCAAGGAAGCCGAAGTTCAAAAGCCGGAACAAAGGGTTTGCCTTCGCTGTGACCAGACCAGTTGCGTTGGGTATTTGTTCGACCCTTTCAGGGTCGTATTGCTGATCTGTTTTGTGTTATAAACGTTTGGACCCTTTCAGGGTCAATACAAAGCTTTTAAAGCGGTCGGCACCCGACGCAGGAGGGTCAGCACCGCAAACTTCACAATTAAATCAATTCAGAAGACTGCCCATAGAAATTTAGTACATGCAAAACGATCTGACGCTAACGCGTACCGACCGTTTTGCGGTCAGCACCCGACGCAGGAGGGGTCAGACCGCTTTTGGTTGTCTTTATTCTTATCCTGAAAGGATACAAGGTTTATAAAAGAATGGAAAAGCTTTGAGCGACTCCAAGAGAGTCGAAGCTTCAAAAGCGGTCTGTGGCAAGGATTATAAAGCGTTTGCTTCCACTGCATCAGAACAGGTGCTTCATTCCCGTTATGACAAGCATTGCGCATTACCGAACGATCTTCCGGACATAGCTGTTACTCGGCGTTCTGGCGGTTAAAAAATAAACGCCGCTGCTCAGGCTCTGCAAACCGTCTATTATATAGCTGTACCTGCCGGGTGTACATTGCAACTGCTTCAATGCTACCGTTCTGCCATGCAGATCGGTAATGCTGAACTGAACGGTTTGCCGCTTGTCGCTGTAAAAGCTGATGTCTAGCTTATCCTTAAACGGGTTGGGCGCCACGGTAAGGTTAAACTGCGTATTGCTGCTGTCGCTGACGGCAAGCGTATTGCTGTAGGCGTATTTGCCATCGGGTGAAACGATCCGGATCCTGTAAAACCGCCGGGCAGATGCCAGGGGCTGTTTATCGGTAAAGCTGAACAGGGAGGAGCCGGTATTTGTATAGTACACCTTGCCTATTGACTTGTATGCCCCGTTGCTGTTATCAGCAGCTTCCACCTCAAAATAGGCAGCACCCTGCTCGCTATACTCCCAGGTTAATACCACCTGGTTATTGCTGAGCTGGGATGTGAAGTTGGCAATGCCAAAGGGGAGGATATAGAGCGGCATCCATTGGGAAATGTCCAGATCATACAAGCCTTGGGTAACAGTAAAAGGAACTCCAAATACGGTTGCAGTGAAAAATTCACTGGAAATCAAAACCCTGGTTTGATTAATGGCAGCTATTCCTTCTATTTGGCCTATACCTGTAGTTGGAGAATTCGCAATAAGCCCCAGATTAATTTTTCTTTTATTGCCCGATGTGAATATGCTATTATAATCGTTGAAATCACTAATTATGAACATTCCTCCGCTTGGAGGAAGTACTTGAGGCGGATCATAACCTAATAGAATAACTGCATTGTCATTGGCCTTGGTAGCAGCAGTAATCCGCAAGGTTCCTGAATTAAAAGTTTCAAGGTATGTTGCTTCCTGCGCTCCGGGCGTAGCAGGCAAAACATAATGTTTGGTGCCATTTCCATCCCATCCTTTTGTAAATAAATGCAGGTTACCTTCGTGATAGATCATCGCCTCGCAGTCAAAAGGAGTATTGGAGTTAGACGTAAAATCAAACTGATCATTATAGGCAAAATCAATTGTTTCGATATCTGCCGCTGATATGGTTGCAGGGTTTTCCTCAGTAGCAGAAATAAGGGTTTTGGCAACTCTGAAGACCCTGAGATTCTGTCTGGTTCCCAAATTGTTCCCAAAATCGCCTACATAAATATAAGTTTCGTCCTGTGTAATATCTTCCCAATCCATATTGGTAACGGGAACATCAAGAGTAATGCTTTTAAGTATCTCACCCGTTGCAGCATCCATTTCATAAATAATGGGATCGTTACCGCTGTCTTCATGACCATACAGCTTTCCATTCCAATAGATCATCCCGCTTATTTCCTCCAGGTCTCCGGGAAGTGTTGCGATCTTTGAATTCAGCAAATTAACAGAGCCGTCAGCGTAAACGCACGACCCATCGCTAATAGTAGCATTGGGATTATAATCGTCAACATCCGCAGGATCCATACAACCCGGCACATCCTGTGCACGAAGAGAGTAGCTTGCTGTAAAGCACAGCACAAGCGCAATTAAAATGATACGCATCTTATATAATTACTTTTAGGTTCCTTGTGTATACAGGGGCTGGCGTTGCAGGTAACGGAGGTATTGTATAGGACTTGGTCTGTACTCAGTTGAATGCGGCAGAATACCGCGATAGTGCAAGATTAGAAGTAAAACATCGGGATAAGGGATCTTACCGGGATAACCGGATCGCTAAGATAATTGTTTTGTAACGATAAAAAAAGAAAGACCTGTGTTATTATTGCATTATCCCCGGTAGGGTATACTTTACCGTTAGTATCACTGTATTTATTGAATTGCAGGTGAATCTTTTATGATCTCCATCACCCTGTCCATTTTGCCGTCCCTGTCGTTCCTGATATTGCTTACCGTGGGCGGCACATACAGATCTGGCATTACACCTCTCCCGTCTTTTGGCCCATGCCGGTACTGCACCAGGCGAAACAGGGGCATTCTCACTTTCATTTTGGTTTCAGGCAGTATTACGTCAGGTATAAGGATGCCGCTGTTGCCATACGCCCCGCCGCCGGCTTCTTCGCCCACCAGCAATACATTCGGCTGGCCTTTTACGGCATGGGCAAATAAAGTGGAGGCCGAAAATGTGGGCCCGTTGATCAATACAAATACCTTCCCTTTGTAATGATTTCTTCCGCGGGGATGGAATACATGCTTTTCCCAGTACCTGAAATGATACCTGCCATCATCCCTTCTACTGGTGGTAAAAAAGAGGATCAGCGAATTGAGCCATCCCGAGCTGAAATAACGTTTGTAATGCCCCAGCCCGTTGTGCATGGCCGTAACGGTATCGGCAACTTTAAACGGGGTATCGCGTATATACCGGGCAAGAGCGGTATAGTTGTTTACTTTGCCGCCGCCGTTGGTGCGCAGATCAATAACTAAGTTGGATATATTCTTTTTTCGCAACTGCCGGAAGCTTTTCCGGTAAAAAGAAGGCAGCCTGCCCTTATTTCCAAAGCTGTGTATCGTCATTATAGCCAGGGAATGGGCAGAATCTGTTTTCAGCGATCTGAAATTCTCCCATTTGGCCGGCTTCTCCTCCGGGTCAATTTGTTTATTCCTGTTCCGGATAAAGGTTCTTGCCAGGCTGTCGGTAGCGGGGTCAAACAAAGGAACGGTAGTTGTTCTTTCTATGCCCGTGCTGTCTGTATACTCCACGGTATAGTTTTTAGACAGTTCCATAATATTGCGGTGATAATACGGGAATGCTGCGCTGAGCCGTATATAATTCACGTTCTCTGCATAACCGTCTGTTGGCATGAACCGGAACAATGTATCGGCCAGTTGCTGCACATCCAGCCCGTTAATACGGGTGATCAATGTGCCTCTTTTTAAAACGCTGTCTTTTTTATTAAGGTTGGAAGTAAGCACCATTGTATCGGGCCATATTTTCATGAACAGCGGGAAAGAGGGTTGGGCATGCTCACGCTTCCGCCTGCTGTACGCCCGCGGATAGTTAAAGCTGGTATGGCCGCAATGCACTTTGGTGGTTAAAGGGGCAAGTATGGTAAATCCAAACTGTTGCCTCGTCATGGAATCGGTAATGGCATTATAGTATTTGTTGAAATAATAATCCATGGTGTCTTTTGGCGTATACCAGTACAGGGCGGGGTGGAACGCCTCCATTATTTCGCGCAGCAGGGTATAATCTTTACGCAAAGCCTCAGCAGGGAATTTTTTAGCAGGATCCATCGCTTTCCTGGCGGTTCCGCAGCTTGCCGCAAATATTATAAAGACAGAAAATAGTAACCCATGCCTGAACCTGTTTGACATAAGGGTAAAAATAGATTCCAAAATCCAAACGGAGGGGAAAAATGTGGGAAATGTGGGAGATGGTTGCAAGGTTGCAGGTTACAGGAATATCCCCTTCTACCCCCTGTACCCTGAAATCTGTACCAGGACCTTGCAACCTACCCAAACGCATTCCAGCCCTGCGCGGTTAAAGCATGTTTGTTGCCCGAGCGGGTTATAATGTGCATGCCTTCCACAGGCTCCGTAATATAGCCAATTGCGCTGATCTGTTCATTGAGCACGATCTTATCATAATCTTCCTGCCTGATGGTAAAAAGCAATTCATAATCTTCGCCACCGCTTAATGCACAGGCCGTAGGGTCAAGGTCGAGCTTAAAAGCAAATTGCCGCGATGCTTCGTCAACAGGGATCTTATCTTCATGGATCACACAACCCGCATTGCTTTGCTTACAAATATGAAGCAATTCACTGCTCAACCCATCGCTGATGTCCATCATACTGGTAGGAAATATGTCGTTCTCTTCAAAAAAGGCAATGATGTCTTTTCTTGCTTCAGGTTTTAAGAGGCGGCGCAAAATATAGTCCTGGCTTTCGAGATCGGGTTGCACGGAAGGGCTTTCCATAAATATCTTTTTCTCTCTTTCCATCAGCAATAAACCTAAGTAAGCCGCTCCCAGATCGCCGCTCACACAAACAAGATCGCCCTTTTTAGCGCCATCACGCTTTACAAACCGGTCGGGCGCCACCTCCCCGATCGCCGTAACACTTATAATAAATCCTTTATTGGAAGTGGTGGTATCGCCTCCCACAAGGTCAACATTGTATTTTTCACATGCAGCATATACACCTTCGTAAAATTCTTCCAGGGCTTCAACACTAAAGCGGTTGCTGATGCCTATGCTCAGGGTAATTTGTGTGGGAGTGGCGTTCATGGCATATACATCGCTGAGGTTTACCACCACGCTCTTATACCCCAGGTGCCTGAGTGGCGTATATACCATATCAAAATGAACGCCTTCTATCAGCAGGTCGGTGGTTACTACGATCTGTTTACCAAAATGATCCAGCACCGCGGCATCATCACCTATGCTCAGCACAGTAGAGGCATGATGTGTTTCATTGTTTTGAGTGAGGTGATCAATCAAGCCAAATTCGCCAAGCGAAGCTATTTCTGTACGTGATGACATGAAAAAAGATTGAAAGTTATGACTATCTCCTGTTTGATTTATATACCACGAATGCACGGATTCGTATAGTTTTACCAGGTCAATAAATAATTCGTGTATTATTTCCTTCCGTTAATGCCGGCCAGCAATGCATCGTGTATTTTTCCGTTCGTAGCCAGTATTTGCGGCTGGTAGGGAGAATAGTAATTGTTGCTGAAATCGGTGATCTTCCCCCCGGCTTCTTCAACCATCAAAAAACCGGCGGCGCTGTCCCATGCGTGCAGCCTGTGCTCATAAAAACCATCGAACCTGCCTGCAGCTACCCAGCACAGGTCAATGGCTGCAGAACCCAAACGCCTTACCGGGATACCCTGCCGGATGAGGGTATTAAAAACATCCAGCGGACCGTTTGGCTCATCTAAAAGGCTGTATGGAAAGCCGGTAACCAGGCAGGAGCTTCCCAGGTCGGACTTTGAGCTTACACGGACAGGCTTGTTATTCAGGGTTGCACCCCTGCCCTTTTCGGCTACAAAAAGTTCATTTAAAAACGGGTTGTATACTGCTCCCAGTATCATTTTCCCCTCGTGTTCTATGCCTATGCTTACACAGCAAATGGGAATACCGTTGGCATAATTAACCGTTCCGTCTAAAGGGTCAATGATCCATTTATAGGCGGAGTCCGTCACAAGCTCCCCAATCTCTTCGCTCAGGATAAAATGATCGGGATAATTCTTTTTAATAATATCAATAATGGCTTTTTCAGACGCATGGTCTATTTCTGTTACCAGGTTATTGATGCCTTCTTTGTTGGAAATTTTGAATGTGCCGTTAAACGAATCCCGCATAATGGTACCCGCCGCTTCGGCAGCTTCTAATAAAGTTGTTTTTAGCATGTTGCAAAGATAACGACTTGCAAAATGTGTATATGCATCTGCTTTAAGCGCACATGTGACGAAAGTTTTCCGCAAGTACCATCAGCCGGTGAGCGCAATTTTTAGCTATCTATTGATAAAATTAACTTTGGAGTAAAATCAAAACTTCAAAAAAAAGTTATCTTTACCCATAAACCTAAACAATATATCAATTATGGAATTATTTAAATCCGGTAATCCCACGCTCAGTGAAAAAATGTTCAAATCAACACTGTCAGCGTATGGTGAGGATGTTATGACGGTAAGAGGGACGTTGAATAAATTTGGTTTTCTCTTTTTAATGGTTATGGCCACCGCTTTTTTTAGCTGGTATAGTTTTGGTCAGGGTGTGGATGTAACCTCTTATATGTGGGGCGGCGCCATAGGCGGGCTGATAGTAGCGCTGGTGATCGTTTTCAAAAAAACATGGGCTCCATTCCTGGCGCCTGCCTATGCTTTGCTGGAAGGATTGTTCGTAGGCGCCATATCGGCTTATTATAATCATGCATTTGAAGCAACCGCGCCATATATTATAACGCAGGCTGTTGGTTTAACATTTGGTGTAGCCATTGCCATGTTTGTGTTGTATAATATGCGCATAATCCGCGCTACGGAAACTTTTAAATCGGTTATCATAACAGCAACCGCGGGTATCGCCATTTTTTACCTTATTTCAATTGTGCTTCGTTTTTTCAGTATAGATATTCCGTTTATTCACCAGGGCAGTACATTCGGGATCATTTTTTCGTTATTTGTTGTAGCTATCGCCGCGCTTAACCTGATACTGGATTTTGACATGATTGAGCGCGGTTCGGATGCAGGCGCGCCCAGGTTCATGGAATGGTATGGCGCTTTTGGATTGTTGGTTACCATTGTATGGCTTTATCTTGAAATATTAAGATTGCTGGCAAAACTGAACAGCAGGAAATAAAGACTTTCCAGGAGACTTTTTCCAAATATTATTTATGGGGCTGTCTCAAAAAGGCGGTATACAAAATATGCCACAAAGTCCTGATCTTCAGATTTTATTTTCTTAGTGGCTTAGTGGCAAAATATGACTTTTGAGACAGCCATTTTTTATACCATGTATCATTTATCCGTTTTCGCTGAACCCGGGGTACAGGGTCATACCTCCGTCAACAAATAAAGTAGTGCCGTTCACATAATCGGAGTCATCGCTGGCCAACCACACAGCGGCTGCAGCAATATCTTCCACCACCCCCACCCGTTGGTAAGGTATCAATTGCAGTAATTTTTTTTCTGCCTGCGGTGTAGCCCATGCATCATGATTGATAGGCGTTTTAATGGCTCCGGGAGCAATGCTGTTGACCCGGATCTTTTTAGGAGCAAACTCCTGGGCAATGCTTTTCATCATCAGCATGATCCCTCCTTTGCTGGCCGCATAATTAGCGTGCCCGGCCCAGGGGATCACTTCGTGTACGCTGCTCATGCAAATGATTTTACCTGCGGACCTGGATTTTTGCGGCACAATGCCTCCTCTCAGAAATTCACGGATGGCAGCTCTTGCGCAGAGGAACTGCCCGGTGAGGTTTACACTCAGCACTGTATTCCATTGCTCCAGCGTCATTTTTTCAAATGCAGCATCGCGTTGCAGGCCGGCATTGTTTATGAGTATATCAACGGTGCCGAAACGGGTTATCGTTTCACCAAACATTTTTTCAACTTCTTCTTCCCGGCTAACGTCGCATTGAAATGTAATGCCTTCACCACCTGCCGCCTTAATGGAGGAGAGTACAGCTTCCGCGGCATCCTTAGTGGCAGCTACAGGATGATTGATTACCACCGTTGCTCCCGCGGCTGCCAGCGCTTTTGCCGTACCGGCGCCAATCCCGGAGCTGGCGCCGGTAACAATGGCAACCTGGTTTTGCAATTTCTTTTCTGCCATGATTGTTGATTAAGTAATTAAATTTCCTGTAACTCATCAATGTGCAAGCTGTTTTGGACAGACTGATAAATATCCTGCTATAAGCTATGATTACCCGGGCTCATTTTGCCGGAACCGCTTTTGTATAATACTGAGCTGGCCGGGATTGAGCGATGAGGTTTTTTTAAGCACTTCAATAAAATAGGCTACTTCTTTTTCGGTGGCAGGGCATCCGCTGTTGTTGCCGGTGGCATCAGTGCCTGCGCCTTCCGGTCTCATCTTCGAATCGGCCAACAATATGCCTTTACTGTTGAATACCAGCCAGAAAGGAATGCCGGACTGATCGCCTTTGTATTTTTTCATCAACGCCAGTGCGCCGGGGTTTTCCAACTGTTCTTTCCCTTTCAACTCTTTTACTACCAGGTGGGTGATGATGTAACTGGCATCAAAAAAAGCCTTGCAGGCAGGGTCACTCATTGAGCTGTCCATTTTATGGCACCATCCGCACCATGAAGCATGGAAGATCACGAACACGTTTTTATTTTCTTTTGCCGCCTGCGCACTGGCTTCGTTTAAAACTTCCGTTGCAGACGGAGGTTGTGCAAATGCGGAAGATAAAAACAACAGGATAAATACCATCAATGGAGTCGGTCTTTTCATATATTATTCCATAAGCCTGTACAATTCATCCAGGTTGGGCGAAAGAATGATCTCTGTTCTGCGGTTAAGCGCCCTGCCTTCGGGGGTGGCGTTGGTATCGCGCGGATCGAAATAGCTATGTCCCGATGCCACCACTCTGGCAGGATCTACCTGGTAATCTTTCGTGAGGATGCGCACAATAGAAACTGCCCTTGCAGTGCTTAATGCCCAGTTATCTTCAAATGTTCTGCGGATGGGTATGCTGTCGGTATGTCCTTCTACCACGATCTGTATTTTAGGATCGGTATTGAGCACCTGGGCTATTTTGCCCAATGCTTCCTGCCCGTTTTTTCCTACCACTGCACTGCCCGATTTGAAAAGCAGGTTTTCCTGTAAGGATACATACACTTTACCATCCTTTACGAATACATCGAGATCTTCGGCTTTATACTGGCCCAGCGCATTGTTAATGGTGTTGCGCAGGTTTTCTACCACGCTGCGCTGCTGATCTATGAGCTTTTGTAATGCTTCCAGCCTTTTTTGCTGTTCTTCAATGGTAAGTGTAGTGCTGCTCAGTTGTTCCTTGGCGCTGGTGAGGAGCTGTTGTGCATTGCTCAGTTCCTGCTCCTTGAGGCTTTTGGCAGAAGCAATATCACTAAGCTCCTTTTTTAATGCCTCATTTTGCTGCCCGCTTTCTCTCAGGTTTTTGCGCAGGACCGAAAGATCATTTTCAAAGCGGAGACTATCCTGTTGTAATGCTTTAATGGCATTGGTAGCTTCAACGAATTTTTTCTTCGATACACAGGAAGTAAAACCTGCGCAAACGATCAAAATTGCAAGGGGAAATAGCAGCTGCTTCATATAAATTGGTTTTTCTGTTTACAACTAACACACACGAATAGTTGCCCTGATAGAATGATGTACTGCCCAAAAATAAAGAAATATTTGGTTGCGCATGATTTCGGATAATATTTTGCCACAAAGGCACAAAGGAACGAAGAAAGTAGAGCCTAAAGCTCAGGATTTCGTGTTTTTGTGCCTGCCCCCGTCCGGTTCAGGCGAGTCTTTGTGGCATATTCCGGAACAACGTTTTTAGACAGTTTCCTATCAAACAACCGGAGAAACAGTATAAAAGTTTTACCAACTGCTAAAGCGTACCCCCACTGCGTAAGGGTGCTGATCTACGCCGTATTGATGTAAAGGTGTGATGGCATAAGAACCATAGAGGCGTACAGGTCCTAATCCGAGCTCTGCAATATACGCAAGCTTCCATCTTTCAAGGTTAAAGTCGCCTGCGAATTTCTGTTTGCCCAGGTCATCGCTCTTTTGCTTATTCCTTGCACCATATAAATAGCTGGCGCTTGCCCCTATACTGATGTTCAGTCCGCCGTTTTTGTGCCCGGGAAGCGGATTGATGTTCAGCATTAACGGAACGGTTACATAATCAAAAGCGAGTTTATTTCTTTTAAAACTGATATTCTGCCGCTCCACATAAGGGTTGGGTGCTTCTATATAACGGATATCTGACTTGTAATAATATTTATACAATTCTATTCCCGCGCCATATTTAAGATTCACTACCTGTTTGTAAAGGCTCATACGCTGCATAAAAAGCCACACATTAAAATTGAAAGATCCTGTCTTTACGGTAAAATCACTTTTATCGGCAGGGTGTGCCAGCGTGGCTCCATGCACAAAAGACCGGGCTTCTGTTGTGCCGTAATTTGTCTTATCATCGTGATTGGCGAAACCCAGGTCTACAACAAACCAGTTGGTAGACACTTTGTTTTTCCAGCGGCTCCTGTGCGGGTTTCCTTGTTTGCGGTATGCATTGTCTTCACTTTTGTCTTCCTTCCCGTTTTTTATAATAATGATAGAACCTACCCTTAAGGTATCTGAGGCGGGGTTTTCCTGTAGCGTGGTATCTGTTTGCGCCATTCCTGTAAGGCATAGCAATACGCTACCCATCATCATCAGATGTACTTTTTTCATTGTTCCTGGTTTAAAATTGATGCGTTTTTTATTTTCTGGTAATTTCAAAACTGGCAACCCGCACAACAGATTGCTTATCATCGCTGATATCGGGATTTGTTACGTGATCAACAAAGCGGGACGCTTTTCTTAATAATCCACGAAACATACCTTTTGATTTTTTTTCTGTATTATCTGTATCCAAATAAGTGATGCCGTCGTGGGTTTTTGTTACCGCTTCATGCATCATTTCATTGTTCTTGTGTTGAAAAACAGACTGATCAAGGATCAACGGTCTTACTTCTTGCGAAGCAACAGCGTTTGGGATCATCCTCTTTTCTTCAATGACATCGGGAACATGGGCAGCTAACTTTGCAGACCGGTCAGAAGAAGCAGGCTCATGCTCAACAGACGCAATCACTTCAGTTTTTTCAGCATTTGCAATACTGTTTGTTTGAGCGTATAGCTCAACCGGGGTATTGTTGTTGTTCTTTTGCTCCTGCCCGGTGGTGATTGCATTTTTATGGTACGACTCATCTTTTTCGGCTATCGGCAACTGTTCTTCTGATCCTTTCAACTCCGCTAAAGGGCTGATTTCTTTTACTTCATTTTGAATGGTTTCCTGGGGGGGTGACTGCTTTTCCGCTGCTAAAGGCTGCTGTGCTGCCGGCTGATGGGGCATAAGGTTGCCGGCATTTATCCACAACCAACTGCCTATTGCTATAATGGCAGCGGCTGCAACCATTCGCCTCCATTGAAAAGAGATGACACGCGCTGTTGTTTTCTCTGTCCGGTATAAGGTTTCTTTATTGGTAAATGCAATTGTATTATCAGGTTGTAGCTTTACACGTTGCAGCAGCATAAATTCTGCCTTCTTCTGCGGGTATGCTGTTATGAAATCTTCTACTTCCTTTTGTTGTTCTGCATTGAGCTCTCCATCTGCATACAGTACAAAATATTCTTCGTAATTGTGTATGGTAATAAGGGAGGATACTGATTTATATAAGGTTGCTTTATGCGGGAAAGGGATCCTTTCATCGGCAGGGAGCCGGGTTTGCATGAAGGATTGTAATTCTTCCTTCAGGTCGGGACGGAGGGCAACGAAGGCTTCCACCGCATTACGTTCTGCCGCCTCCAGTTCATTATCTGCATAAAGCAGAAAGAACATTTCATAATTATGCCTGTTGATTTCCATGTTTAGTTTTTTTCTTATCACTTACAACTTACCACTTACCACTCATATCACATTCTCCACCTTAACCAGGTATTCCTTTAATTGTAACCGGGCGCGGTGCAGGTATACTTTAACCTGGCTTTCGCTCAATCCTGTTATTTTGCCGATCTCTTCGTACGAATAGCCTTCATAGTCTTTCAACATCACCAATGAACGCTGCGTTTCATTCAGTCTTGCCAGGGCCTGCTCCAGTATTTTTCTTACGTTGTGCTTTGGCTGTGCAATGCCTGCATCTTCCCTGAACGCTTCTTTTAAGCTTACCCGTTTCCCTTTCCTGATCTGATCAATCATTTGGTTGTAGGCTACGGTAAACAGGTATGATTTGCTTTTTTCAAACTGCACGTCATGCCTGTTTCGCCACAGTTTTTCAAATGCGGTTTGTACTACATCACGGGCATCTTCTTCATGCCTGAGATTCTTTACGATAAATCTGTATACATTATCTGCATAGCAGTTAACACATTCATTATACTCTCTTTCGGTCATACAGTCAGTTAAATTGCCGTAAAATTACCTTCCTGATGTGTGATTTTGCTTATTATACGGCTAAACGGCGTAAAAGTTACATCAAAGTAAAAATTAAATGATATAGGTTTGCAGCCAGGCATTAAA
>NZ_DAOMOZ010000083.1:0-18586 GCF_035444585.1 Agriterribacter sp. | reverse complement strand
ACCGGGGAACAAATAATAAGAACCAAATCACAAGAACCAAATAAATTTCAAATCCCAAGCCATAAGCTTCATCGGCCCATCATCTCCCTTGCATTTTCAAGCGCGGAAGCTGTGGGCTTTTTGCCGCTCAGCATTTGTGCAACGGTATCTACCCTTTCTTCTGCCGATAAAAGTTTTATGCGGGTATTTATTTTTTTGTCTTTTTCATTTTTATACACAAAAAAGTGAGCATCTGCTTTGGCGGCTATCTGGGGCTGGTGTGTAATAGCGATCACCTGGTGCGATTGACCGAGATCTTTCATAATGATGCCCACCTGCCTGGCGGCCTCCCCGCTGATGCCGGTATCTATTTCGTCGAAAATAAGCGTGGGCAGCTGAACAGATGCCGCAACCAGCGATTTGATGCAGAGCATTAAGCGGCTTAGCTCACCACCGCTGGCCACTTTACGTAAAGGTTCAAACCGGTTGCTCCTGTTGGCGTCAAATAAAAATTCAATGGCATCGCCGCCTGTACTGTTTAAATCTGCCGGGCTGATGGTTATTTTTATCCGCGCATTGGGCATCCCCACCTGCGCAAGCAGCTTTTCTGTTTTTTTCTCAAGAGGGGCAGCCTGCTTTTGACGGTTAGCCGTTAAGGTTTGCGCCAGTTGCTGTGCGTGCAGTAATTGTGCCGCCGCTTTTTTTCCCAGCCCGGCGACCTCCGTATCCAGATTCAAAACCTTATCCAATTGTTGTTGCAGGTTGCTTTGAATGACCAGTAATTCGTTGGTGGTTTGAACGCCGTGTTTCTTCAACAATTTATATCCCAGCGCAAGCCTGTCGCTTACCACCTGTATCCTTTCTTCATCGAAACGGACCCCGGTATTTATATGTTCTATTTCATCTGTTATATCGCGCAGTTCAATTTGTGCCGATTGAAGCCGTTGTACCAAACCCGGAATGGCTTCGTGAAAATCGTGCAGGGATTGCAACTGGTTGCTTACCCCTTTTAGCTGCTGCACCAGCGGTTGCTCTCCTTCGTTTAGCTGGTAACTGATCTTGTCGAGCACTGATTTTATATTTTCTGCATTCCCCAGCAGTTTCAGTTCGGCGTCTAATGTTTCCAGCTCATTTTCCTTCCATTGTGCATCCTCTAATTCGGTGTACAAAAAAGTGTAATAGTCGAGCTCTTTGTTGGAGGATGCCTGCTGCTCCTTGGCAGAGGCGAGTGATTTTTGCGTGGCACTGTATTGCGCATACGCCTCCTGGTATTGCTTCAAAAGAGGAGTATGAGCTGCCAGGGCGTCAATTACCTCCCGTTGAAAATCACTGTCTCCCAGCTCCAGTGTATCAAACTGCTGATGCAGGTCAACCAGCAGGGATGTGAATTGTTTGAGCCGGGATAGCGTTACGGGTGTATCATTGATGAAGGCCCTTGATTTGCCCGTGGAAGCAACCTCTCTCCTTATCACTATTTCTTCATCCGCGTCCAGGTCATTTTGTTGTAAAATCTTTTGAAGGTCGCTTCTGCCGCCAATAAAAAAGCTTCCCTCAACAATGCATTTTTGCGTGGCATTGAACAATACCGAACTGTCGGCTCTTTCACCCAGTATCAGCCCAAGGGCGCCTACCAGAATGCTCTTGCCGGCACCTGTTTCGCCGGTAATAATATTGAGTTTGTCTGAAAACTCAATTTCAACCGATTCAATAATGGCGTAGTTCCGTATAAATAGTTTTTGAAGCATAACTGCCTGTTACTGCTGCAAGTTAACAGATCGCCAATTTCAGTCCAAGAAAACTATATTCCATATCCGGAATACAAGAGGGGGAAGCAAATGAATATTCAAAGCCCGGATATTTTAAAATTGGAATGCGCGGCATGTTGTTACAGATATTTCTCCCGATGTACGGTCCTGCTGGTACCAATGGCTATTTTTTGTTGATGGGATATTGGGCATAAACATTCAATATCCGGCATGAGCAACCCTTTGGTTATCATAGTAGGTTCTGCAATAAAATCTTTCAGCATGCATGCCTCCTTTTCCTTTTATTAAGCATCTGTGGAATGGATTGTACCATTATCTTCGTTCAAAAAAGAGGTTGTCTCAAAAGGCCAGTATAGAAGATATGCCATTAAGCCTCTAAGACACGAAGTCCTGATCTTCAGATTTTATTTTCTTCGTGTTTTAGTGCCTGCCCCCGTCCGGTTCAGGCGGGTTTGAGTGGCAAAACATAACTTTTGAGACAGCCCCACAGATATATGAAGCGGGGAAAGAACAACACAATACTATTTATATTACTTATGGGGGCTGTGATGCTTGCCGGTAGCTGTAATCCATCGGCGTCGAACCGGGATCGGTCTTCCACATTGCCGGCAGATACCGTTTTTACGAATGATACCGGTAATACAGCAAAAAGGCAGAACATTGTCGCTCCTGATTTACCGCAGGCCGTTGAGTATTTACCTGCATTTGCCAGAGTGCTCAACGAGGCGGATAAGCAGTATATTGACTGGATTATCCCGGATTATCCTGATGTCATTCTGCTGCATGAAGGTAGCGCTGAAACGCTCAGCTATACCGGGGAGATCTATCGGTATCTTATGTCGAAAAATGCAAGTGTCAGGAGAAAAAACATCACGCAGAAGCATAAGGGTAAAGCAAGAGATAAAAGATTGTATATAGATGACGTGGGAGAGAATTGGTATGAAGTGTATGTTTTTGATGAGTGGAAATAGGAAATACATCCCTGCTCTTAATAACTGGCGGAAAGATAAAAGATCAGCAGAAGCCGATATATTAAAAAGTTTGAGAAATATTCCGGAGTTGTATAAATAAATACAGGTTGCTTCAACTCAATGAAACAACCCCTTTAAAGATAAAGACGATTCTGCTTTCCCGGGATGACCAGATTCGAACCTGCAACCCTCCCGCTTATGGCGGGATGCGCTACGGGTCTGCGCCACTTCAGCATTAATATTTAATTGAAGAGTATACAAAAACAAAAACCGCAATCTTTTTAAGAATGCGGTTTTGCATTAGTCGGGACGACTAGATTCGAACTAGCGACCCCTTGCACCCCATGCAAGTGCGCTACCGGGCTGCGCTACGTCCCGAACGTATTAACGGGCAGCAAAAGTAACTCAAAATTCCAATTTCAAAAAATCAATAAATAGCTTTTATCTTCGCTGAACTTTTCACAATGACTATCCTCATTCGCAAAGCCATTATTACACAGCCCGGTTCTCCATTCAACGGACAACAAAAGGATATTTTAATTACCGGTGGGATCATCATTCGTATAGCAGATAATATCACAGAAAAGGCAGATACCGTTATTGAACATGAAGGGTTGCAGATTTCGCCGGGATGGGTCGATATTTTCTCGCATTTCTGCGATCCGGGGTATGAATTTAAGGAAACCCTTCAAACGGGTGCAAAAGCGGCTGCTGCAGGCGGATATACGCATGTGTTTGTGCTTCCCAATACAAACCCTGTAGTGCACAGCAAATCGCAGGTAGAGTATATTAAAGAAAAGAGCAGAGCCTTACCTGTAAACATCCATCCTATAGGTGCCGTTTCTAAAAATGCTGAAGGGAAGGATCTTGCCGAAATGTATGATATGTTCGCCAGCGGTGCTATCGCTTTCAGCGATGGGATCAATGCTGTGCAGTCTGCCGGCGTTTTATT
The DNA here is from genome assembly GCF_035444585.1 of Agriterribacter sp. GTDB lineage: Bacteria > Bacteroidota > Bacteroidia > Chitinophagales > Chitinophagaceae > Agriterribacter. Next base: position 14,918 of record NZ_DAOMOZ010000083.1, on the reverse strand, counting down.
AAAAGCCCTGCAGTATATAAAGGCTTTTGGAGGAGTGCTGATACAGGTGCCGCAGGATAAGAGCATTGGCACACATGGATTAATGAATGAAGGGGTTGTTTCTACCCGGCTGGGTTTACCCGGTAAACCGGTCATAGCGGAAGAAATGATGGTGGCGAGAGATATTGAATTGATAGCATATACGGCATCCAGGCTGCATTTTACAGGCATAAGCACCGGTACCTCGGTTGATCATATTAAAAAAGCCAAAGAAAAAGGTTTACAGGTGAGCTGCTCTGTTGCTCCCTACCATCTTTTTTTCAGCGATGAAGATCTTGTGAATTACGATACCAACCTTAAAGTAAACCCACCTTTGCGCACTCCTAAGAACAGGCAGGCATTGCTTGAAGCCGTTAATAACGGGTGGATTGATTGCATCGCCTCACATCATTTCCCGCAGGAATGGGACAGCAAGACCTGCGAGTTTGAATATGCGGGATATGGTATGATAGGGCTCGAAACGGCTTTCGGTGTAGCCGGAGCCGCAGGTATCGGCGCCGGCCGCTGGGTGGAATTGTGCAGCACCAACCCGCGTAAAATTTTTGGATTGCCTGCTGCAACATTGCAGGAAGGAAGCCCTGCAGACCTCACTTTGTTTAACCCGGGTATAAAATACCGCTTTGAAGAAGCCCGGATTCAGTCGAAATCTAAAAATTCTCCATTCACCGGGAAAGAACTTAAAGGAAAGGTAATTGGGATAATTAACGGAGAGAAGGTATTTTTGAACACCTGATTTTTTATCCAAAACTGCAATCATGGAAAATAAACAAGCAAATGTAGGTCTTACTTACGGACTGATATCCGGGTTGGCATCAGTAATTTTTAGCCTGTTACTATATCTGGGAGGCGTAAAGTGGTTTGTACATCCCATAGCCTATGCAGGATTTTTAATACCTGTAATAATTGCTATACTGGCCGGGTTAAGACAAAAAAAGCTCAACGACGGCTATCTTGACTTCGCCGCTGCTCTGAAAGTAGTGTTTACCACTTTTGTGATAGGCACAGTAATCAGTACCTTGTTCAGTTACCTGCTGTTTAATTTTATTGATGTTCCGTTCCGCGAGGCACTCACCCAGGAAACAGCGGAAAAAACACAGCAAATGATGCAAAAATTCGGCGCGAGCCAGGAGCAGATTGATAAAACAACAGAAGATATGATGAAAGGCAACAACTATAGCTTTGGTAAACAAATGCTTGGAACCGCATTCTTTTGTATTTTCTGGTTCGTAATAAGTCTCATTATCGCTGCCATCATTAAAAAGAAAAAGCCGGAGTTCCCAACGGTTGCTCAATAATATTGTTAATTTTTCTGCATGAACATCAGCGTTGTTATTCCATTATTCAATGAAGAAGAGTCGTTGCCTGAGTTGTGTGCCTGGATCCAAAGAATAATAGAAGAAAACGGCTTCTCGTATGAAATTATTTTGGTTGATGATGGGAGCACAGACGGGTCATGGGCTGTTATTGAACAATTGAGCATAGCTCACTCCTGTATAAAAGGTATCAAATTTCAACGCAACTATGGTAAGAGCGCCGCACTGAATGAGGGCTTCAGAGCAGCGCAGGGGGAAGTGGTGATCACTATGGATGCGGATCTGCAGGACAGTCCGGATGAAATACCCGGGCTGAGGAAGATGATAGCAGAAGATGGATATGATATGGTTAGCGGCTGGAAAAAGAAAAGGTATGACAGCACACTCACTAAAAATATTCCTTCAAAATTTTTTAATGCGGTAACCCGCCGCATGTCTAAAATACCTTTGCATGATTTTAATTGCGGGTTAAAGGCATATAAAAATAAAGTTGTAAAAAGCATAGAGGTATATGGCGAAATGCACCGTTATATCCCGGTATTGGCCAAATGGGCGGGGTTTAAAAGGATCGGCGAAAAAGTAGTAGAGCACCGCCCGCGTAAATATGGCGTTACCAAGTTTGGGTGGGAACGTTTTATCAACGGGTTTCTCGACCTGGCATCTATTATGTTTGTGGGCAGGTTTGGAAAGCGCCCTATGCATTTTTTCGGTTCATGGGGTACTGCATGTTTCTTTATCGGACTTCTCCTCAGTGTTTATCTTATCATCAGCAAGTTTGCTGATCCTGAATATGCGTTAACCAACCGTCCGGCCTTTTTTCTTGCATTAACCTTGCTTTTACTGGGTTCGCAGCTTTTTTTAGCAGGATTTATAGGAGAGCTTATTGCCCGGAATTCCCCGGAACGCAACAGTTACCTGGTTGAAAAAAAACTGGGGATTTGATTTGTATATATTAAGCGATAATGCAAAAAAGAATTGTCATCATTGGTCCCGCATATCCTTTGCGCGGGGGATTGGCTTCATACGATGAGCGGTTGGCCAAAGCATTTCAACAACAGGGATATGATACACATATTTATACCTTCTCGTTACAATACCCCGGTTTTCTCTTTCCCGGCACCACACAATATGCTTCGGGACCACCGCCTGCCGCACTGAACATACATGTTCGCATCAATTCCGTTAATCCTTTTAACTGGTACAGTGTGGGCAGGGAACTGAAAAAATTTTCTCCGGATATTATTGTAGTAAGGTACTGGCTCCCTTTCATGGGGCCCTGCCTGGGTACGATTTTAAGGATCGCAAAAAAAAACAGGCATATTAAAATTGTATGTATTGCAGATAATATCATACCACACGAAAAAAGACCGGGTGACGCTGCTTTTACGCGGTATTTTTTAAAACCTGTGGATTCCTTTATTACGATGAGCGAAAAAGTGCTGGGTGATCTGCGCACTATTGAACCTGGAAAGCCCACACAGTTCGTTCCTCATCCTTTGTACGATAATTTTGGGGAGAAAGTAAGCAAAGAAGAGGCCCGGCTTAAATTAGGCATTGACCCCAATGACAGGATTGCGCTGTTTTTCGGATTTATCCGCAATTACAAGGGGTTAGACATATTGCTGGATGCTATGAAAATAGTGAAAGAACAATCTGTGAGCCGGGGTTTACTGCCGGTTAAGCTTTTGATAGCAGGTGAATTTTATGAAGATGATAAGTCTTACCTGCGGCAAATTAAAGACAACAACATTGAAGACGTGTTGATATTAAAAACGGATTTTGTTCCCGACAGCGAAGTAAAATATTACCTCTGTGCTGCTGACGTGGTGATTCAGCCTTACCGGAATGCCACCCAGAGTGGTGTAACACCGCTGGCTTACCACTTCGAAAAACCGATGATCGTAACCAATGTGGGCGGGCTGACCGCTATGGTGCCCGATGGTAAAGCAGGTTTAGTGGCCGAACCCGATGCTGCTTCCATAGCTGAAAAAATAATGGAGTTCTACAAAACAGGTGAAGACCATTTTATTCCCGGACTGCGCGAAGAAAAGAATAAATATACCTGGGATAATATGGTTGAAGCAATTGAAGCGGTGAGTGAAAATCAGCAGCCTGTAAGGACTGCCGGGTTGAGCTGGCGCTGAGCAGTCCTAACGGGTTTTAGGAGTTCGATGTTTCGGTCTCAACGGCACGGGTGGGGATAGGAAAAAATTCGGCTTACATTTGTACTTATATAAAGTATTACCTGCAATGATCTACAGAAGCAAGGCGCCATTGCGCATCGGGTTAGCGGGAGGAGGAACAGACGTGAGCCCGTATTGCGATTTATTTGGGGGAGCGATCCTTAATGCTACCGTTTCACTGTATGCATATGCCAATATTGAGCCCCTGGATGAAGAGATCATTGTTCTGGAAGCAGCCGACAGGAAAGAAACATTGCAATATGAATGCAGCAAAACACTGCCTGTAAACGGCAAGCTCGATTTGTTGAAAGGAGTGTATAACCGCATACGGGAAGATTACGGCGTGCCGGTTAATGGCTTCAAATTGCAAACCTTTGCGGATACCCCTGCCGGTTCAGGACTGGGTACTTCTTCTACATTGGTGGTGGCTGTTATTGGCGCATTTGCCGAAATGCTGAAGCTGCCATTGGGTGAATACGACATTGCGCATTATGCATACGAGATAGAACGCAATGACCTGGCGCTGGCAGGGGGACGGCAGGACCAGTATGCGGCTACCTTTGGCGGTGTTAACTATATGGAGTTTTATGAAGAAGATAAAGTGATCGTTAACCCGTTGCGCATCAAAGCCGAATACCTGAGCGAACTGGAAAATAATTTAGTATTATTTTATACCGCTTCCAGCAGGGAATCGGCTACTATTATTAAAGAGCAGCAGAAAAATGTGCAGCAAAAAAAGGAGAGCTCTATAGAAGCGATGCACCAGCTGAAAGAACAAAGCCGGAGAATGAAAGAAGCCTTGCTGAAAGGAAGACTTAACGAAATTGGCGAGATACTGGATTTTGGGTTTCAGCAGAAAAGAAAAATGGCAGCCAATATTTCCAACCCGCTTATAGAAGAGATATATGACGCTGCAAAAAAAGCAGGCGCATCCGGTGCAAAAATATCCGGCGCCGGGGGTGGCGGATTTATGATATTTTATTGCCCGGGAAATACACGTTACCAGGTAATTGAAACCCTGCTCGGGTTTGGAGGAGAAGTAAAACAGTATACCTTCACCAAAAACGGATTGAGTACATGGGTTGTTTGATGATCAGGGAATGATTTGGGGTGCTAATCTTTTAAACAAAAAATCATGTTGAGCAAAATAAAAGATATTGTTGCTGCATCAATGGCAGTGAAGCGGCAGGTATGGGCCGATGAAACATTATTGCAAACGGTGGAAACCGTAACAGAAGTGATAACAAAAGCTTTCCGGCAGGGCAATAAGGTATTGTTTTGCGGGAATGGAGGCAGCGCTGCCGATGCCCAGCATCTGGCCGCGGAGTTCAGCGGTCGTTTTTATATAGACAGGGACGCATTACCCGCAGAAGCATTGCATACCAACACTTCATACCTTACAGCGGTAGCCAACGATTACAGCTATGATGTGATTTATTCGCGTCTTATTAAAGGCCTGGGCAACAAAGGCGATGTGCTGGTGGGATTGTCTACTTCAGGTAATTCTAAAAATATTGTACTGGCGTTTGAGCAGGCCAGATCCAATGGCATGATCACCATTGGATTTACGGGAACGGGCGGGGGCAAAATGAAAGATATTAGCGACTACCTGGTTAATGTGCCATCAACAGACACTCCCCGCATCCAGGAAGCACATATTCTGCTGGGTCATATTATTTGCCAGTTGGTGGAAGAAAAATATTTTGGCGGTAAATGATACCATTACTTTAATTTTTATTGATGTATGCCGCGGAGCATTACTGAAGCCATAATTCTTGCAGGAGGATTGGGTACACGCTTGCGTAGCGCTGTACCCGATCTTCCCAAATGCATGGCGCCTGTAAACGGTGTGCCGTTCATTGCCTATGTTGTTAACCACTTCCGGGCACAGGGTATCCAACGTTTTGTATTTGCTTTGGGATATAAAAGTGAAGCCTTTGAGTCCTTTCTGCATACCCTTCTTCCTGCGGGCAATTATGAACTTTCTGTTGAAAATGAACCACTTGGTACGGGTGGCGCGATCCGGTTGGCCTGCTCAAAAACCAGCGAACCGGATATAATAGTTGCCAATGGCGATACCTTATTCTGCATTGACATGCAGTCGTTAGCTGCCTTTCATGCCCGAAAAAATGCACAATGCACACTGGCATTAAAACCCATGGAGACATTTAGCCGTTATGGCGCAGTACAACTCAATGAGGATCAGTCGGTGGAAAGCTTCACAGAAAAGCGGTATTTTGACCAGGGGCTTATAAACGGCGGCATTTATGTGCTAAATATTCCCGCATTCCTGCAAAAAGAGCTGCCTTATAAATTTTCATTTGAGAAGGAATATCTCGAACGGTTTTATAAGGAGGGAACAATATTTGGTATGGCAGCAAACGAATATTTTATTGATATTGGCATACCTGAAGACTACAGCAGAGCCCAGGTTGAACTGCCCGCCGGGAACAAACGCGGTAATTGAGAATTAAGGATTTGTGTTAAATAATGATAAAAACCATACGAAATGATTGATCTGCGGAAAATTGATAAGCGCTGGACTTTGTTCTTAGACCGCGATGGAGTGATCAATCATGAAACAGTGGGTTTGTATATTACCCGCTGGGAAGATTTCAGATTTTATGACGGTGTATTGGAAGCATTAAAAGTTTTTGCAGAAAGGTTTGGACGGATCTTTATCGTTACCAATCAACGGGGTGTTAGCAAAGGTTTGATGACAGAGCGGGATCTGAAAGATATTCATCTCAATATGCTCGGTTCAATTGAGGCGAATGGTGGCAGGATAGATAAAATTTACTATTGCATTGATATGGAAAGTGAGAGCCCGAACAGGAAACCCAATCCCGGGATGGGCTTACAGGCGAAAAAAGAATTTCCTGAAATTGATTTTAAGCGCTCCTTAATGATCGGAAATACAATGAATGACATGATATTTGGTAAAAAATTGGGCGGCTATACTTTTTTCATAGCATCTAACCGTTCTGCACCGGTATTGCCGGATGCAACGACTGACGCTGTTTTTTCGTCGTTGAAGGACGTATCCGAACGGATGACAGGGCAGAAAATATGATCGTTGGTTTTTTTGATTATTGTTAATTCATTTTTTTAATATCTCACTCCGGCATTTTAAATATATATATTTGTAAAACCTTAAACGTATAATAATGAAAAGAAATTTATTTTTCCTGTTAGCCGTAGTTGCTGCCTGCACCCTGCTGTTATCCTGCAAAAAAGACAAGAACGATAAGCCTGAAGAAAAGGATCCGGATGCAGATCTGCCCGCATTAACCGCTCAAACCATGCTCGGTTATTATGTTGGTCATTATGGTTCAGGTTCTAACGAACCCAATATTGATTATGCTTTCAGGTTAATGCCTGATTCGAAAATTGTAGTATACGACCAGAGCGCGGATACAGTTAACGGAAAAAAGGCCTACGGCACATGGGAGTACAATGCCGATACGAAAAAATTAAAAACGCACTACCGTTATAATGATGCCGATGCGAAAATATATTCTACTGTAGGGGATTTGAAGCACCGTCGTTTTATTGGAACCTGGGGCCCGAACCAGGAAACTACAACGGGTGGAAAATACAATGTAAGATATACGAGTGAATAGCACTTGTTAGATCAGTTAAATAAATTGAAGAGGCTGCTTTAAAAATTGAAGCGGCCTTTTTTTGATGCCGGAATTCGTTACATTTCCTGCCAAACTGGCATTTTTAATATCCCTTTTGGTTATCTTTGCCTCTTCAAAAGTTCAGAAAAGAATATGTTGGATGTATTGACACAAAAAGTACACGATGAGTCCCGGCAGGGGGAAGCATATGCTCCCTTTATCAACGATCCTGCGCAGTATCAAAAGAAGTTTTATATAGAAAGCTATGGTTGCCAGATGAATTTTTCAGACAGTGAAATTGTTGCCTCCATCCTGTACAATACCGGGTTTGGTGCAACAAGGAATGCTGAAGAAGCCGACCTGGTATTGCTTAATACCTGTTCTATCCGCGAAAAAGCAGAGCAAACTGTTCGCAAACGGCTTACCGAATTCCGTAAAATAAAGTCCGCCAAACCCGGGTTGCTGGTAGGAGTGCTGGGGTGCATGGCCGAAAGAATAAAATCAAAGCTTCTTGAGGAAGAGCAATTGGTTGACATTGTGGTTGGCCCCGATGCATACCGGAGCCTGCCCGGCTTAATAGAAGAAGCAGAAGGGGGGCAAAAAGCGGTAAATGTATTGCTGAGCCGTGAAGAAACGTACGCCGATATCTCACCCGTGCGCCTGAACAGCAACGGGGTATCGGGTTTTGTAAGCATCATGCGCGGCTGCAATAACATGTGTACTTTTTGCGTGGTGCCTTTTACGCGTGGAAGGGAAAGAAGCAGGAATGCATTTTCAATAATAAAAGAATGCCGGGATTTGTTTGACCGCGGGTATAAAGAAGTAACGCTGCTGGGGCAGAACGTAGACAGCTACTATTTTACGCCTGAAGCAACAGATAACAATGCAGGTAACGGAGCAGTGACTTTTGCATCCTTGCTTGAAATGGTAGCCCAAATTTCACCATTGTTGCGGGTTCGTTTTTCTACTTCACATCCCAAAGATATAACGGATGATGTGCTGTATGTTATAAAGAAGTATGAAAATATCTGCAAGTACATACATCTTCCCGTTCAGAGCGGCTCAACCCGCATATTGCAAATGATGAACCGCACCTATACACGCGAATGGTATATGGCGAAAATTGACCGCATTCGTGAGATCATCCCGGGCTGCGGTATCAGCAGCGATATTATAGCCGGGTTTTGTACGGAAACGGAAGAAGACCACCGGGATACTTTATCATTGATGGAGTACAGCGGATACGACCTGAGTTACATGTTTTTTTATAGCGAAAGACCGGGCACCCTGGCACAAAGAAGGTATAAAGATGATATTCCGGAAACGGTAAAAAAAAGAAGGTTGCAGGAAATTGTGGATCTGCAGAACCGTTTGTCGAGACAAAGCAATGAAAAAGACCTGGGCAAAATTTTTGAGGTATTAATAGAAGGCAACAGTAAAAAAAGCGACCAGGACTGGATGGGCAGGACCTCACAGAACAAAGTGATCGTTTTTTCAAAAAAGAGCGCCGGTTGCAATAAAGGCGATTACGTGAAAGTAAAGGTAACAGATTGTACTAAAGCAACCTTGCTGGGAGAGCTCTTATAAAAATTGCAAAGTATTAACAGCGCATACAAAATGGACATACAATCAATAAAAAACAGGTTTGGGATCATAGGCAATTCGCCTGCATTGAGCTATGCGCTGCAGGTGGCGGCGCAGGCTGCCAGCACCGATCTGACAGTGCTCATTTATGGCGAAAGCGGCGTGGGCAAGGAAGTATTTTCCCAGATCATTCATACCTTATCTTCAAGAAAGCACAATCCTTTTATTGCAGTAAACTGTGGCGCTATTCCTGAAGGCACCATTGATTCGGAATTGTTTGGGCACGAAAAAGGATCGTTTACAGGAGCGGTAGACAGCCGCAAGGGATATTTTGAGACCGTAAACGGCGGAACAATATTCCTGGATGAAATAGGAGAAATGCCGTTGGGCACACAGGCGCGCCTGCTGCGGGTTTTAGAGGCCGGGGAGTATATCCGTGTAGGGTCATCTAAAGTACAAAAAACAGACGTAAGGGTTATTGCGGCAACCAATAAAGACTTACTGGAATACATGCACAAAGGAAGGTTCAGGCAGGACCTGTACTACCGTTTGAATACCGTTCCCATACGCGTGCCGGCGTTGAAAGACCGGCAGGAAGATATTATTCTTTTGTTCAGGAAATTTGCCGCTGATTTTGCCGAGCGCTATAAAACACCTTCGGTACAGTTGGATGATGAAGCAAAAGAACTGTTAATTCATTATCCCTGGCCGGGTAATGTAAGGGAATTGAAGAACATTGCAGAGCAGATATCGGTACTGAGCGAGGATAAATTAATAACGGCAAGGCAATTAAGGCAATTCCTCCCCGAGCACAATGCCAACAGGATGCCTGTGTTGGCCGGAAGCAACGGAAGCGTATCACATGCCGAGTTTGCCAATGAAAGGGAAATATTGTACAAGCTTTTTTTTGACATGAAAAAAGATGTCACGGAACTGAAAAAGATGTTTGTTGATATTTTGCAGAACCCGCAGCGGGCCAATGCTATGGCTGCTTATACCAAGGAGTCGCTGCTTGGCGATTACCAGCCGGTTGAACGGGAAAAAGCCGCATCGGCGCCGCCTGCGCTGGTTCAGCCTTCACAGCCGGTGCTGATCAACAACAATGATATTTATGATCATGAAGAAGTAGAAGAGTCGCTCAACATTATGGATAAAGAAAAAGAGTTGATCGTTAAAGCGCTCAAAAAGCACCGGGGCAAACGAAAGGATGCTTCATCAGACCTGGGTATCAGCGAAAGAACCTTATACCGAAAGCTGAAAGAATACGACATTAATGAATAAAGTGATGCTGAAAAGAAGTTGCTTCCTGATAGCTGCCATAGTATCGGTTCAGGCTACCTGCAATTATACTTTTAAAGACGTAAGTATACCTCCCGAAGTTAAAACGGTAAGTGTACAATATATTGAAAACAGGGCAAGGTACATCAATCCCCAGCTGAGCCCGCAGCTAACAGACAGGCTGCGGCAGAAGATAACCGGGCAAACCCGTTTAACCATCATCAATGGCGATGACGCTCATTATGATATTGGGGGCTATATAACAGATTTTTCGGTAAACACTTCAGGGATTTCGGGGAGCCAGGCATCCAGCAACAACCTGAATGTAACGGTACATATTATATTCAAAAACCGGCTGGATGAAAAGAAGGATTTTGAAACGGATATCACCAGAAATTTTCCCTTTTCGGCCAGCATCAGCTTTACTGATGCACAAAACCGTCTGATGGATGATATATTGAAAAATGTGTCGGATGATATTTTTAACAAAGTGTTCTCAAACTGGTAAAGGATAGTATCTTCATGCTGATGAACCGGGAAACGGACAATTTTTTGCAAAAATTTTTCCAGACAAGCAGGCTGGAAGAAGCAGATGTAACAGCAATGGAGCAACTGGTCCGGCAATATCCCTATTATGCACCGCTTCAATACATTCTGGCCAAAAAATACAGACAGGTCAACAATGACCAATACCAGCTACAACTCACCAAAACCGCTGTTTTTTTCAGTAACCCGCACTGGCTGAATGATTTGTTGTTATCCGACGAAGCAGCCTCATATGAAGATGATTTTGCAAATGCCGGGGCAGAGGTGAGAGAACCGGCTGAGGAGATTTTACCCCCGCAAAGTGATGTTGTACCCGGGGAAGATGATGCCGGGCAACCAATTGATAACGAGCTAAATACCGAACCAAAGGGAGGTGCCAATGAAAACAGGCCGGGGGATCATTTTGAGCTTGTTCCGCCGGTTGTTGAAGCTGGAGAAGACCCGTTTTTGGCAGAACAGGGCGAGTCGGAGGATGAGGCACCTATTCCTTCTTTCAACAAAGAAGCCATTCCGGGCGCTTCACAGGCAGGAAATGATACGGAGCCGGTTCCAAACGCCGAAATAATTCCCGCCGAACTACAGGAGGAAATTGAACAGGAGATACCCGAATCTTTCCCCGAAGCTATATACGGGGATGAGGCAGCAGAAAAACCGGCGGAATTGGTAGAAACGGGGCCAGACATACCGGAAGAGCACGCAAAGGAGAATGATACGGTTATTGCTCATTTGGCCGAAGAAGTCATATCCGGATCCAATTCTGTTGATGCAGAGCAGGAACAGGAAAAAAACAGCCCTGCAGGTGAGCCTGATGTGGATGCTGGTGAGGTCAATGCAGTTCCTGAAAAGCCCGAAGCAGCGCTACCGGTGGAAAGTTTATCCGGGAACCTTGTTAAATCCGGCTCTCCTTCATCATCCGATCCGGGAAATGTGCCGCTTGTTCCAATAGAACCCTTATATGCTGTTGACTATTTTGCGTCGCAGGGAATAAAGCTGAAAGATGAAGACGGTAAGGATAAGCTGAGCCAAAAATTACGCAGCTTCACCGAATGGCTTAAAACTATGAAGCGGATCCATCCCGAGAAACTGGAGGAGGAAATGGATTCCCAAACCTCTACTGTTATACAACATATCGCCGAACACTCCAATGAACTTGAAGATGTGGTAACAGAGGCTATGGCTGAAGTGTATGCCAGGCAGGGACTCAGGAGCAAAGCGGCAGAAGTGTATCAGAAATTAAGTTTGCTCAATCCCAATAAAAGGGCTTATTTTGCAGCCAGAATTTCCAAATTAAACGAAACCTGATATGGCGCTTTTGTTTTTGATCCTGATCATTATATGCAGTGTGGTGATAAGTCTTATTATTTTGGTTCAAAATCCCAAAGGCGGAGGACTTTCGGGAAGTATTGCGGGCTTTAGTAACCAGTTCATGGGTGTAAAGCAAACAACGGATGTGCTGGAAAAGGGCACCTGGATTTTTGCAGTAATAATCGGTGGGTTGTGCTTGTTTTCCACTTTGTTTATGGGCTCCGGGGATGGTGGCAACCAGTTTATCAAAGGGATCAATACAAACCAGCAGCAGCAACAATCTTTGCCGATTGCCCCCCCGGCTCAGCAACAGGCAACGCCGGAACAAACTCCTGCACAGCCTCAACCATAAGTCAATTTTTAAATAAATTTTATTGACCCTGTTGTTTACGGCAGGGTTTTTTTATATTCAAACGTTTATTAAGAATAACACAGGAAGACTATGTTCAAAAGATTGGTATTGCCTTTTTTAATTTTTCTTCTTATTGTAATTATTGTCCTGACCTGGAAAATTATGGGCCCCAATACTGCTTTCAAAGGGGAGAAATATTATCTCTACGTAAAAACAGGAAGCAATTTTGAAAATTTGATGCAAACGCTTACAAAAGACAGCGTTATCAATGATCCCGGCATTTTTACATTTGTTGCTAAAAAAATGAACCTTCCCCGTACAATCAAGGCCGGCAGGTATGAAATAAAAAGGGGAACGGGTATTATGAGCATCGTGCAAATGCTTCGCCATGGAAGGCAGTCTCCGGTAAACCTTGTTATAACCAAGCTCAGAACCAAAGAAGATTTTGCCCGTTTGGCGGGGCGGCAACTGGAATGTGATTCAACTGCTGTAATAAGCTATCTTAACAATATGGATGCGCTGGAGGATAAAGGGCTGGATACCAGCAATGTAATGACAGCCATCATACCCAATACCTATACTTTTTTTTGGAATACCACAGCGGCCAAATTGTTTAACAGGCTTTACAACGAGGAAAAAAAATTCTGGAAGGAAGAAAGGCTGCAGAAAGCACGGGCGCTGGGGCTTACACCGCAGCAGGTATATATTCTTGCATCGGTAATTGAAGAAGAAACCAATAAATATGATGAGATGCCCCTGATGGCGAGCGTATACATTAACCGCTTAAATAAAGGCATGCCATTAGGCGCAGACCCCACCGTAAAATTTGCAACGCGGAATTTTGCTGCCAAAAGAGTAACCTTAAAAATGATCGGCCAAAGTGCAGGATCTCCCTATAATACTTACAGGAATGCAGGGTTGCCTCCGGGGCCGATATGCACACCATCCATAAAAACAATTGATGCCACGCTTAATGCGGCAACTACAAACTATCTCTATTTCTGTGCAAAACCCGATTTTTCGGGCTATCATGCCTTTGCGGTAACGCATGCGGAACATTTTAAGAATGCGAGAGCCTACCAAAAAGCATTGAACCGCTTAAAAATAAAATAAGTATTTTAGATGACATGACGAAGCTTGAACGCATTATTATAACGTCGCGGCCTGTTGATTTTGTAATAACCAGATCAAAGCAACTGATCCTGCCGGGCTTCAAAGGCTTACCGCTTTATGATGTAATATTGTTTTTGCTTCGGCAGATCAAGAAGGAAGGATTGAATATCAGGGCGGCCGCCATATCTTTTAACCTTTTAATGGCTATTCCCCCTTTTCTTATTTTTTTATTTACCCTGGTGCCCTACCTTCCCGGGCAACAGGATTTTGTAAGAGAACTGCTGCGGTTAATAAGAGATCTTACCCCCAACCGGGATACGTATATATGGGTGAGGGATTTTATTGTTGATTTTACAAAGCCCCGTAGCGGACTATTATCCATAGGCTTTATTACGGCAGGCTTTTTTGCTTCCAATGCCATGCTTGGCATAATGAATTCGTTTAACCGGTCTTTGCATGTAATGTACAGGCAAAAAAGGAATTTTCTGCAGAACAGGGTCACTGCGTTGAAGCTCACTTTTTTTATTGCCATGATATTCATGACATCCATCCTGCTGCTGATTACACAGGGCAGTATGCTGAGAAGTGTTCTGCGCTGGATGAGTATAGAAAATGACACCATTCGCTGGTGGATCGGTTCGTTGCGGTGGGTAGTGATCGTTGCATTGATTTACTATGCCATAGGGCTGATATACCGTTTTGCGCCGGCAATACAAAGAAAGTGGAATGTTAACTCACCCGGAACGATCTTTGCCACTTTTTTAATTATCCTTCTCACTATACTATTCAGCTACTGGGTTAATAATTTTGGTACCTACAATAAAGTATACGGCTCAATAGGCACTGTGATCATACTTATGTCTTCCTTTTTCTTCAACTCTCTGATCCTGTTGATTGGCTTTGAACTGAATGTCAGCATCAATCACCTCAAAATGGAGGCCGAGGTACGGCAGGTTAAAGAAGATAAAGCGCAATAGCCGCAATTATGGCAAAAGGGTGGGGGCACAGGGTAGAAGGTGGAAGGGTTTAGGTTGGAAGGTGTAGGGTAGAATAGGTATAGCAGTTAAAATGAAAAAACATGGTTTGTTTTAAATTACCCGGTAACTTCAAATTGGAAATCGTCAATCAATAACCAATCAAATCAACTCAATGCCGATAATTGCTCCGTCTTTATTAGCCTGTAATTTTTTGAAGCTGCAGGAAGAATGCGATATGCTGAACGAAAGTGAAGCAGACTGGTTTCACCTGGATATAATGGACGGGCATTTTGTGCCCAATATCAGCTTTGGGATGCCGCTGGTTGAAAAAATACGAAAAGCCACGGACAAACCCTGCGATGTGCACTTAATGATTGAAGAGCCCGGCAGATATGCTGCCGATTTTAAAATAGCAGGAGCCGACCATCTTATTGTTCATTATGAAGCCTGCCCGCACCTGCACCGCAATATCCAGCAGATCAAAGACCTGGGAATGAAGGCCGGAATTGCTATAAATCCGCATACACCTGTTCAATTGCTCCAGGACATTCTTGAATATACCGATATTGTTTGTATGATGAGCGTAAACCCGGGGTTTGGGGGGC
>NZ_DAOMOZ010000082.1:0-18675 GCF_035444585.1 Agriterribacter sp. | reverse complement strand
ACACAAATGATGGAAAGCATGATGGACCGCATTAAACCCAACCGCAGCGAGGCTACAGATGTAGCAAATGCAGTGCTGGAAGGGGCAGACGCTGTGATGCTGAGCGGGGAAACAGCCATGGGTCAGCATCCCGTGCTGGTAGTGCAAACCATGCGAAAAATTATTCTGGAAGTAGAAAAAAAGGAGTACCGCTATAACCGTGAAGAAGATCTTAAGCCGCAGCCGCATTCACCTTCATTTCACAGCGATGCCATTTGCTATAACGCATGTAAAATTGCAAGGGATGTAAATGCGGATGCGCTGATAGCGATGACACAAAGCGGGTACACAGCCTTTGTGGTAAGCAGCTATCGGCCCCAATCGCCGTTATATATTTTCACAAAAGAAAAAACCCTGGTTAACCAGCTTAGCCTGAGCTGGGGTGTCAGACCCTTTTTTTATAATGAGGAAGAAAACATAGACCAGATCATCTTTGACCAGATAGAGATTTTAAAAAGGAGAGGTTTCTTAAAAACCGGTGATACGGTAGTAAATACCGGCAGCCTGCCTGTTCACCTTCATTTACCTACCAATCTGCTTAAGATCACAAAAGTGGAATAGACAAAGGTTACGGATTACAGGTCTCAGGGTAGATTACAGGCACCGTTGCCCACACCGCACTTCCTGCCTACAAGCATTAATTATATGCGAACCATTGTATTGTTGTTGTTTTCTAACATCTTCATGACCATAGCATGGTATGGTCATTTAAAGCACCAAAATGTTTCGTTGTGGAAAGCAATTGCCCTGAGCTGGGGAATTGCTTTTTTTGAATATTGTCTGCAGGTACCGGCCAACCGTTTCGGATACATCAGCGGATTCAGCGCTTTCCAGTTAAAAATCATACAGGAAGCCATAACACTGGTGGTATTTGTTGCTTTTGCTTTGCTATATCTGCGCGAACCCATGCATTGGAAATACCTGCTCAGCTTTATCTGTCTTATGGGCGCTGTGTATTTTGCATTTATGAAATGAGGGTGGCGGTCGGCGACCAGCCATCAGCAGTCATCTTCTTTTTCTTCTCACATTGAACCCGCGGTCTGACGCTCCTTTCGTCGCGTACCGACCGCTACATTTCCACATTTCCCAACTACCACACGCTCCTCCGCTCTTCAACCGCTCCCTTGAACCGTTTTACATCCAGTGCAGCATTCCCCTTTTCGAGCTTAATATCCTGCTGCACACGGGGCGAGATGCGTGAAAAGCCACCATCGTTTATATAATGCAGGGCACTTGCCAGGCAGTTTTCATTAACATCGCCCCAGGGCTTATCCAATCCGTCATCAACAATAGCATCGGGCTGCAGCCCATTGAAATAATTACCCTCCCCGTTTTTATTTACGCTGCGAAAAGATACAGGAAAGATATACCAGTCGCCCACTCCTATATTAAAATAGCCAACCGGTTTCCCATGACTGGCCCTGCCAATGAGCTTTACATCCATATAGGGCTTAAGGCTGTTAATGAGCAGCTCGCTTGCGGATGCTGTGTTTTTGGTTATAATAAAAAAGATACGGCTTAGATCGAGCCCTCCCTTTTTTTGATAGTTTATTGTTGTGTCAAGAAGAGCTTTATAGTTATCGTTGAATTTTTCCTCCAGCATTATACTATTGTTGCCTGCGGCAGGTACCAGGTAGTTAGCCAGCTCATTCTGAAGCTCTACGTAACCTCCACCGTTGTAACGAAGGTCTATTACCATGTCGGTAACGCCCGCTGCGGAAAACTTACTGAATATATTTCCAAAACGGCTTTTGATGCTACCAATATCACCTAAAAAAGAATTATAAACCAGGTACCCCGTTTTATTACCGCCATTCGTATATATGCTATCCAGGATAATGGGTTCATCCTGGTAGGTTTTGGCTGTAAGCGCAATATCAACATCAGTTCCGTCGGGCTTTTCAAAAGTAAAACTGGCTGCGGAACTGTTGAACACGGCATCGGTAATACGTGATACAGTTGCATCATCGGTATTAACAGTGGTATTATTATTAACCGACACAATGCGCCAGCTTCTTTCTATACCCGCCGCTGCGGCAGGGGATGCAGGCTCAACATACGAAACCCGGAGGTCATTCTCAGACATGAAAAAAATGCCCAACCCAAAATCACCGCTGATCCCGGAACTCAGATCGTTCCACTCATTCTTTTTTATAGCAAAGCTCCAGCGGTCTACAGGATCATCGAACCCCGGCTCAATGCTGTACGGTCGCAAGGCCTTCATGATAGCATCCGGATCAGCATACGTTCCTGCATTAAACCCCGAAGGAAGGTTTTTATTCCATAAATAAAGCTCTTTTGCATAGCTCCAGGCGCTGTCTTTAATTTTATCGTCTGCAGTAGTATTACCGGGATCATTATTTTCCTTTCTACAGCCGAAAACCGAAAACATGCAGGCTGAAAAAAATATCAAAGCAATGTTTTTCAAACTCATATTTCTGCTATTGAGGTGCGGAACAGAAGGTGAACGAAAGCAATGTTTATTGAAATTACGTATTTGCAGGACATGCAGTTGCTCAAAACCTTACGCTTAACAATTATTTCCCAAAAATTAACGTTGGCTAACATTAAAAATTCACGTTGCAGTTTATCCAGCCCGGATCAAACTCCGCATCGTATTTTTTATAGAATTGTATAGCAGATTCGTTCCAGTCCAATACCTGCCACATCATGCCGGTAAATTTTTTTACCCGGGCTTCTTCAAGCAAACAGTCAAACAACATTTTACCGATGCCCCTGCCTCTCCACTCTCTTGTAACAATAATATCTTCCAGGTACATTCGCTGCCCTTTCCAGGTAGAATAGCGGATATAATACAACGCAAATGCCACGATTGTGCTGCTGTCATTTTCAACAGAAGGAGCTTCTGCTACAAATGCCCACCATACCGGGTTTTTGCCAAAACCACTTTCAACAAAATGATCGGCATCAACCGTTACTTCCTGCGGCGCCTTTTCATATTCCGCCAGTTCATGCACCAGCTCCATCAGGCGTGGACAATCTTCCTTTACCGCCGGTCTTATTGTTATACCCATGTTTAGTTTGATTGATTCAGGCTTTCAGCGATCAGTATAAGAACGCACGCTCTCACTTCTCACGCCCTGGCTGTCATCAGCTTTCAGCTCATGTATACTAACGATAAACTAAAGTTCTTCTTATCTTTCACCTTTCACCTCTCACCTTTCACCTCTCACCATTCACCTTTCACCATTCACCACTGACTGCTCACCACTCACTATTCACTACTCACCACTCACCCTCTCCTCCTATTTCCGTTTCGCTTTAAAAGTACCGTTGGGCTGAATAAAGCTCATGCCCGTTACTTTATTATCCGCTACATCAAATTTAACGCTGTATCCTTCCAGCACTTTGAGTTTAAAGGTATGATCGCCCAATGGAACGGTTTCATATTCGGGTTGGCCGGGAACAAATACAAATAAAGTTCCTTCTTTAAGATAAACCCTCGTTGTCATACCGGCCAACTCATATTCGCCTACATATTTCTGAAGCGCTTCTTTGCCTATGGATCTGACCCTGGGCGTATACACAAATTCAAGTGGTTTAAGCGAAGGCTCCAGTATCAAATTCAAACTACCGATCTTACCGTCATTCCTGGTTGCAAAATTTAAAACAGTGCCTCCTGAAGAAGTATCCAGCCCCTCCTCTTTGTCAAAGCCCTTTATTTCAAATACATCGTAGTGGTAGTGGCGCAGCCACAAAGAATCTTTACTTGTTCTGGCAAAAAGAGAGTCATTTCTCTGGTATATTTCCAGGTTGCCGTAACCGGGATTGTTAAATACACCTTCATAATCTTTAAGCGGATGAGAGGGTTTAGTGCCTGCCACACGGTTAGATGTTTTATTCTTTTCCGCTTCCTTTGCCCGCAGGGTGGCTTTGGCGGCTGCCAGCTTAAGCTCATTGCTCCAGTTCCTGTACTGTAGCTTCAGCATCCGGTCGGCAATTAAATTGCGGGCAACAGAAGGTATGGCAGAACCGTTTTGATTGGTAAGCACTACAATTCCTATACTATCGGAAGGAAAGAAGCTGGTGCTTGCCGAAAACCCGTCAATATTACCTCCATGCTCCACGCGGTAATGTCCGCGGTAGGAAGTGAGAAACCATGCCAGTCCGTAATTCGAAAAATAAATATCGGGACTTTCTTTGTCCGGAATCCCTCCGCCCATAGCCATTTGCGCGCTGATGGCTTCCCGGGTATAAGATTCAGGGATTATTTCCTTACCATTGAATTTTCCATTGTTTATCCAGGTTATTACCCAGTTGGCCATTTCCGTAACGCTGCTGTTGATGCTGCCGGCCGGGCCCATGCCGTCAATATTAAAATAATCGAGCTTTTTAATGCTGCTGTCTTTTTTTAAGGTATAGCCAAGGGAAGCATCATCGTCCTGCCCCATATTTTTTACACTCAGGTTGGAGCGGCTCATACCAAGAGGCGTAAATATTTTTTCTTTTATATTCTCTTCCCATGATTTACCGGTTATCTTTTCAGTGATCATACCCTGGGTAAGGAACATGAAATTATTATACTGCCATTTTTCTCTTATACCTGTATTGGGTTCCAGGTATTGTATGCGCTGCAGCAGGCTGTCGCGGGAAGCCGTTGGGAACAGGTACCACGAATAATCGTGGCGGGACAGACCGGTACGGTGTGCCATCATATCACGCACGGTGATCTTTTCATTCATATCGTTGTTAAAAAAATGCAGTGCAGGCAAATATCCCGTTGCTTTTTTGTCGAGCGATAATTTTCCATTCTTTTCCAGCATGCCCAGCAAAGAAGCAGTAAAAGCTTTGGTGCAGGAGCCTATGGCAAAAAGCGTATTGACTGTAACCGGTTTTTTGCCGGCATAATCACGATAGCCAAATCCCCTGCTATAGATCACTTGATTTTTTTCTACAACAGCCACGGCAAAACCCACGGC
This sequence comes from Agriterribacter sp., assembly GCF_035444585.1. Lineage (GTDB taxonomy): Bacteria > Bacteroidota > Bacteroidia > Chitinophagales > Chitinophagaceae > Agriterribacter. Next base: position 13,696 of record NZ_DAOMOZ010000082.1, on the reverse strand, counting down.
ATTCCAGTCTTTCAACAGTTTTTCAAGGGCCGTATCCAATCCCGAAAGCCGTTTGTCGGGTTGTATTTTACTTTTTTGCGCAGTGGTAAATACAGAAAAAAGGAGCATCAGGGAAAGAGGAAGGAGTTTTTTCATAACCGTATGTTTTGGAACCAATAAATTATGGTAGCCTGCAATAAATAAGCATGAAAATCATTTCAGGGCCTGCTCCAGGTCGCCCAGAATATCTTCTATATTTTCCATGCCCACGCTCATCCTTATCAACCCATCGGTTATGCCATACCGTTCCCTTTGCTCTTTAGGAACGCTGTAATGCGTCATGGAGGCGGGGTGAGATAACAAAGTATCACAGGTACCGAGAGATACGGTTCGGGTGCACAATTGCAATTTGTTCATGAAGTTTATACCTGCCTGTAAGCCGCCCTTCAGTTCAAAACTCATCATAGCGCCGGGGTGACGCATTTGCTTTTTGGCTACTGCATGATCCGGATGCGAGGTTAGTCCGTTATAATTTACCGAAGCCACCGCTTTATGGGTATTGAGCAACGCTGCTACTTTTTCGGCATTGCCGCAATGCCGCTCCATCCGCACTTCCAGGGTTTTCATACCGTTTACCAGCAAAAAGGCATCAAAAGCACTGCTGCTTCCGCCCAAAGCCTTATACACCTTATATGCCTTACCCTTCATAAAGGAAACATCCCGGCTTATAAATACGCCGCCAATGGCAGTGCCATGACCATTGAGGAATTTGGTAGTGGAATGGATCACAAAATCAACACCATACTTAAAAGGTTGTTGCAGGTATGGCGTGGCGAAAGTATTGTCGCAGGCAATGATCTTTCCGTATTGTTTGCCCAGCTTGGTTAACGCTTCAATATCTACACACTGAATGGTAGGATTGGCGGGCGTTTCAATATAGATCATTTTAATGGCCGGGTGCTTTTTCAGCATATCTTCCGCAATAGTAAGATCGCGCAGGTCGGCGATTATGGCATCTACACCAAATGCCGGCAACAGGGTATTCATCTGCTCCTGCGTGCCGCCATAGAGAGAATAATGCGATAAAATTTTGTCACCGGCCTTTAAGGTGCTCATCATTAAAGTGCTGATGGCGGCCATGCCTGAAGCCTGCAAATAGGCTTTTAAGACCAGCGGATCACCGTTCTCATTTGTAACGCCGAAGGATTCCATTGCGGAGATCTTTGCTTCGGCTTCACGAAAAGTAGGATTACCCCAACGGGTATATATATAGCCCTGTTCTTTACCGCTGAAACGGCGCATGCCCTGTTCGGCATCATCATATACAAAGGTAGAAGTGGCATATACGGGGGTAAGATGAGCATAGTTCGGATCCTGCCGGTGACCAGCGTGTATGGCTAATGAACTGAAACCTGAATAAGGAAAATCTTTGTCTGACATATTGAACCTGGATTACAGATAACCATTCCATTGGTTAAATTATTGTCAAAAATACGTGAAAAGCGGAAGCAAACCATTAGACCGGGTAGCGGCAGTTTGCATGAGGTGGTCCAAATAAATCCTGTGTAACACGGTCCAAAACAAAACCCACTGCATGTATCAGTGGGTTTAAAAATAATTTCAAAAATTACTCCACAATAAAATCTCCTTTCATAAAGCCATAGTGCCCGGGAAAGCTACAGATGAAAGGATAAGTGCCTGCAGCAGGAGCAGTGAACTCAATGGTAACGCTTTCGCCGCCACCAATGATTTTGGTATGGGCAATTACATTTGCGGCTTCCGATTCGGGGAAATAATCATTCGCTTTTGCATCAACAGCTTTTGCGGCAAATGCAGCGACATCTGTGTCGGGCTTCAAAATTACAACATTGTGCCCCATTGCCTCTTTGGCCAGTTTACCGGAATGATGAAGGGTAAGGGTAACTTTCTGACCAGCTTTAGCCCGAAGCTCTGTTTTATCAAATTTCATTACATCGTTACCTGTAATTTCAAGCACTACTCCTTCGGCAGCGGGTGTTGCAGCAGGCGTTTCAGCCGTTTGTTCTTCAGCAGCCGGTTGCTCAGACGCTTTGGATGATTCATCTCCACCGCCGCATGCAGCGAGGCTAACCACGCCGGCGATCAATGCATACTTAATAATTTTCATGATATTTAAAATTTTTTGCGAAGGTACAGTGCAAATCCAGAACAAAAAACAAAATAGCAGAAATTAATGGATATTGAAGGCCTTCTGTACCGACTGCAGGTTTTTCAGATCAACATCCTTGTGCAAGGCTAGTCTTGTTGCGTCAATCAGCACAATTTTTGCCGAAACGATTTGCCCGGGAGGATCAAAAAGATTACCTGACAATGCGCTCATATCTATGCTGATATACCCTTCGCCGTGAATAGCACCGTAAGTAATGCCATCAAATACCTGCGGTAACGCTTCGTAATACGATGTGCCGGAAAATGAAAGATAAACCAATACCGCACCATCCTGGTAAACAACGTTATCCAGCTCGGGAACATCAAGTTCGGCAGAGTAACTTTCCCCGCCATTCGTAGTTGTCCAGTCGCCCGGCGCAATGTCATATACTGCCGAAAATGCCTGGTCTACCCGTTGCACTTCGGTGATCTCTTTCTTGCAGGAAGAAAACATTAAAAGTGCCAGCGCCGAAAGTAAAAACGATCTTTTCATAAAATGATTTTTAAGTTAACGAAGTAGTATAAGTGTTTGTTACATTTGGTAAATAAGACAAATATTATTCCCCGGGGTTTAAGAAAGCATTAAACATTGGAAATAAAGATTGTTTAACAGCGGATAGATGGTTAGCCATCTCGTTTGCTCCGGCTTAAAAGGCTTAGATTTATAATAATTTTACGGATATGCACCCTTCTAACCAGCTTCATATCACTTCAGAGATCGGTACATTGCGAAGTGTGCTGGTACATACGCCCGATAGCGGTTTGGGAAAAGTTGTGCCTTCCAAAGCACAGGACTGGCTTTTTGAAGATATTGTGCACCTGGATACCATCCGGCGTAAGGAATACGATTACTATACAAAATTGCTTTTATACTTCCTGGATCCGGCAAAGATCAGGGGAAAGCTAAGTCAGGCAGATGACCCGGGAAACAGCAGGAATTTTTACAAGCCCGAACACCCGGATTTCTTCCGGTCGGATAAAGTGGTGGAATTGCAGAACCTGCTTGCCGATATACTTGATAATACCGCTATCAGGGAAAAACTGTGTGCCTCGGTATGTGCTATAGAAAATTGCTCTTACCTCATGCAAAAAGCGCTGGCCCAACTGGAGCCGGCAACACTGGCCAAGGTGTTTATTACGGGAAGCCTGCCCGACAAAACCATGATCTTCCCCCCCATTCCTAACTTTATTTTTACGCGGGATATAGGCATCGTGATCAAAGATCATATACTGCTGAACAAGCCGGCAAAAAAAGCCCGGATGCGGGAAGCGCTGCTTGCAAAATACATTTTCTACAATCACCTTCTTTTTTCGGGCTACCAGCACAATATCATTGAATTGACAGACACCCATCGCCACTTTTTAATGCCACGCGATGGCGAAGATAAAAAAGTAACCCTCGAAGGCGGCGATGTAATGGTGGTCAGTCCCAACCACCTGCTTGTTGGCGTTAGTGAACGCACCAGCATGGAAGCCGCACATCAGGTAATTACCACTTTATTCAAAAAAGAACTGGTAAATAAAATAAGCGTTGTAAAAATTCCGCGGAAACGCGATTACATGCACATTGATACCCTTTTTACCCAGGTAAAAAGAAACACATGGGTGCTGCTTGGCGTTTTTTCCAAAGCTGCTATCCGCCGGGAAGCTGCCGATCCCGTACAAAGGATCCTCGACACACCCCAAAAAGATGATGCGCTGCGCATTATACAATTCCATAAAAACAATATCGCACAACCGGTTTATACAGACAATCTTGAAGACCTGCTGACCGATATAAGCGTTAATGATCTAAAATGCAGGGACAAGGTACAGTTTATTTATTCCGGCAATAACAGGTTCCCTTACGACAGCCGGGAGCAATGGACAGATTCCTGCAACCTGCTGGCGCTTAAAGAAGGCGTTGTACTGGGGTACGACCGCAACGATAAAACCACGGATGCCTTTCGTGAGCACGGCTTTGAAATAGCAGAGGCGAAAGACATGATCGGGGCATTGGAAAAGGGAACCACAACACCCGATAAGATAAATAACACTTTGATATTAATCCCGTCTGCTGAATTATCAAGAGCAAGAGGCGGATTTCACTGCATGAGCATGCCACTGATGAGGGACGATATTGGGGAGGAGGAATAGGGAATAAGGTGGAAGGTGAAGGGTATAAGGTATGAGGTGCTAAACAACAACAACATGCAAACTGCATCACATCTTTTAATGATCAGGCCGGTTAATTTTGGCTTTAACCGGGAAACGGCAGTGAACAATGCATTCCAGACCGGTGCTGATGATGGGGATGTACAGGCAAAAGCAGTGAAAGAATTTGAAGATTTTGTACAATTGCTGTCGGGTAACGATATTGATGTTACAGTAGTTGATGATACGCCCCTGCCCTATACCCCCGATTCCGTATTTCCCAACAACTGGATCTCTTTCCATGAAAGAAGAACGGTCTGCCTTTATCCTATGTTTGCATTGAACCGCAGGCAGGAACGGAAGCCACAGCTCATAGAAATGTTGAAAGCCATATTCAATATTTCAACAGTTATTGATTTTACGCACCACGAGAAGAACAACCGTTTTCTTGAAGGTACCGGCAGCATGGTGCTGGACCGCAGGTTCAAAATTGCCTACGCCTGCCTTTCGCCGCGAACCGATATTGATGTACTGGATACATTTTGCCGCTCCATGAAATTTTTGCCGGTAGCGTTTGAGGCTTTTGATAAAAACGGGAAAGCCATTTACCATACCAACGTAATGATGTGCGTGGCAGACCGGTATGTTGTTGTTTGCCTGGAAAGCATAACAAATTTACAACAAAGAGAAAGCGTTGTTTCTGCAATTGGTATGACTGCCAAAAAAATCATCCCTATTACCATTGAACAAATGCAGCATTTTGCAGGCAATATGCTGCAGGTACAAAACAGGAAAGGGAAAAAATTTCTAATCATGTCTTCACAGGCTTATCAGTCTTTGCAGGCGCAGCAGATCAAGGAACTTAAAAAATACAATGCCATACTTCATTCTCCGCTTGATACCATTGAAGCACAGGGCGGAGGAAGTGCAAGATGCATGATAGCAGAGGTCTTTCAATAGTGGAATAAAAATGCCTTGCCTGTCCGGCCTCGGATTTTATCCGCCACGCGAACAGATCTGCCTGCAGGCTTGCTTCTTTTAACCGGGTTTCTGTCCTAAAACAGAATATCGTATTTTTACAGTATGAATTTAGAATACAGGCATCTGCTTCCCGCAGACTTTGATCCTTTGTCGAGAGTATGGATATACCAGGGCAGCCGCCCTTTCTCATTGTCTGAGGTATTGACCGTTGAAGATATGCTGAACGGCTTTTCACAACAATGGCATGCGCATGGCTCAGGTGTGAAAAATTTTGCCACTGTTTTTTTTGGACAGTTTATTGTTCTGATGGCCGATGAAACCCATACTCATGTAAGCGGATGCAGCACCGACAGCTCAGTGCGAATGATAAAAGAAATAGAAAAACAATTTAACCTGTCGTTATTCAACAGGCAAATGCTGGCTTTTGTAGTAAAAGACAAGATACAGGTGCTGCCGATGAACCAGTTGGCTTATGCCGTGGAGAACAACTTTATTACCGCCGATACCCTGTATTTCAACAACACGGTGCTAACAAAAAAAGAGATGGAAAACAACTGGCTTATTAAAGTTAAAGACAGCTGGCTTGCCGGGAAGATCACATTTCCTGCTGTTGCGTCATGATACGTGATATTATTTTATGATTTCCGCCGGTGCGTTTATCTTTATAAAAATGAGTAACAATGACAGTTGAAAAAGACAAGGTAGTAAGCATTCAGTACAATGCCACCGACGAAACAGGAACGGTAGTTGACAGCAACACCGAATTTGAGCCATTGGAATATTTGCACGGGCATGGCAATATCCTGGAAAACCTGGAAAATGCACTGAACGGTCTGCAGATAGCGGAAGAAAAAAAGATAACTTTAGCTCCGGGTGAGGCCTATGGCGAATTCAATCCCGAACTGGTGTTTGAAGTGAAACGTGACCAGTTCCCCGAAGGCGCCGATCAGGTTCAACCGGGCACTATGGTGCAATCATCTGACGGACAGGAGCTGATCGTTACTGATATGGATGGCGATAAGATCATTTTGGATGGCAACCATCCCCTGGCAGGAAGAACCTTACATTTTAGTGTAACGATAAAAAATATCAGGCAGCCTACCGCGGAGGAACTGTCACACGGGCATGTGCATCATGCGCATTCGCATGGCAACAATAGCTGTGGTGACGGCTGCGGGTGTCATTAGTAGTAGTAAGTGGTAAGTTGGTAAGATTAAACAATGCTTCTAAGCCGGTGTTCTTTTTCCAGCAGTTTTTTCAGCAGGCTGATCTGGTTGGAACCACGTGTAAAATTATGCCCTTCATACCTGGCGCCGTAGTATTCGTCATTATTAAGGTGGTCGGCTATAAAACGCAGCGCCTGCATATAAACAAGATAACATGCTGCATCAAAGAAAGCAGCTTTTTCTGCTGTGCTGAGTTCATTTTCCATCCCTTTAAGGTATCCCTCAACAATGGCTTTATAATATTCCTCCCTGATCTCGATTTTTGAAAAATCTTTTTCTTCTTCACTCACCGGTGAGAGGCAGGTACGCATCATATCGCCCACATCGCTGATAAAATAACCCGGCATTACGGTATCGAGGTCTATTACACACAGCCCTTTGTCGTGTTCATCAAATAAAACATTGCTGATCTTTGTATCATGATGTGTAACCCTTAATTTGAAATCGGGATCCTGCTTCATGGCATCAAACCGCTTTGCAATATAATCCTGCGCCTTTAGCCAGTTGATTTCTTTTTCCGCCATCTCAATGCGCAAAGGGTTGCCCGATTGCAGCGACTGAAGAAATTGCCGGTAACGAAGGCTCAGGTTATGAAAATCGGGAATGGTAACTTTTAATTCATCCACCGGGAAGCCATTCAGCAAATGGGTAAATCGTCCGAACTGCTTTGCCGCTTCAAAAGCCTGTTGCGGCGTTTGAACCACATCAACGGTATGTGATTTTTTTATGAAAGGAACCAGGCGGAAATAACCTTCTCCTTCCATAAAAAAGATGTCGGTCCCATCGTTGGTATATAAATTCCTTACAAACAAATAGTCGGGGTGATGTTCAGCAAGGTAAGCACCGATGATGCGTATGTTGTGTGCTATATCCTCCGGCGATTTGAATACGTGCTGGTTGATACGCTGTAATATGTATGATGTATCCCTGTCGTACCGGCTAACCTTCCACGTGTTATTGATCAGGCCCGATCCGAAGGACTTTACTTCCCATGCAGAAAAATCCAAACCGTATGTTTGCAATACCTTTTGTAACATTGTTTGAAATTGATTAAAGGTATACGAAAAACAAAACACACTGCTTATTTTACATCCCAATCTCTAAATTTCACACAAACGTTTTCGTAAATTGAATTACTCATAAATATGAACCTCAGAGACGCCATCCTGAAAGAACATTCAAAAGAGCAATGTTCTGCAATAGTTGCCTGTATAAGCGACAACCAGCAGCGTTTTGATGAGCTGGTAACGCTTTTTTTGCATGACGAATACCGTGTAGCGCAAAGAGCTGCATGGCCGTTAAGCTACTGCGTGGCAGCCCATCCCCACCTGGTAAAGAAACATTTGAAGAAGATCATCCGCAATTTAAAAAAGCCCGGCATTCACAATGCCGTAAAAAGAAATACCGTGAGATTATTACAGGATATTGATATTCCTCAAAGTATCCATGGAGATGTACTGGATATTTGTTTTAAATATGTGGCCGACCCAAAAGAGGCAGTTGCGGTAAAAGCTTTTTCATTAACCATTCTCAGCCGTTTTACCCAACAATACCCCGAAATAATTCCCGAAATAAAATTACTTATAGAAGACCAGTTGCCGCACCAAACCGCAGCCTTTGCCGGCAGGGCGAAAAGGGTTCTGATAGAGCTGGAAGGAAAAGGTGATACGGCGTAAAAAGGTTTCATACCTTCAGCAGGACGAGAACAATATTAAGTGCGTACTTCAAAATTTTATCTTCGGATTTAATGATTCGTAGTTTACTATTTTTAGCTTGTTATTTCCTTCGACTCTTTTTTCAAAATATCTTTCATAATAATAGAGGCATGCACTCTTGAGTTTTCGATGAACCAGCTATGCGTATCCATACCACCACATACCACACCGGCCAGGTAAATATTCTTTTTATTGGTTTCCATTGTTTCAGGGTTATAGTCGGGGCGTAGTTTTTCATCATCCGATAAGTGAATACCCGCTTTGCTCAAAAAATCAAACTGAGGCTGGTAACCTGTGGTGGCAATTACATAATCATTGGGTATGGTAACAATTCCTTCCGGCGTTTGTATATCTACCCGGTCTTCATAAATAGCCGATAAGGTGGAGTTAAAAAAAGCTTTGATGCTTCCCTCGGCGATACGGTTTTCTATATCCGGCTTTACCCAGTATTTTACCCGGCTGCCTATTCCGCTTCTCCTGATCACCATGGTTACCTCAGCGCCCTTGCGAAAAGTTTCCAGCCCGGCATCAACAGCAGAGTTGTTGGCGCCTACTACCACTACTTTTTGCATGGCATAAAAGTGCGGTTCTTTATAATAATGCGTTACTTTGGGCAGATCTTCACCCGGTATGTTCATTAACACAGGCTTATCGTAAAAGCCGGTGGCCAGTACAATGTATCTGGTATGGTAGGTTGCCTTGGTCGTAATTACTTCGTAACCGGTATCACTGTCGTTAATGGATTTCACTTCTTCCTGCAGGTGCACATCCAGGCGGTTGGATAGTGTTACGCGGCGGTAATATTCCAGCGCTTCATTTCGGGTAGGCTTAACCGATATAGATACAAAAGGAATGCCGCCTATCTCCAGCCGTTCCGATGTGGAAAAGAAAGTCATATTATACGGGTAGTTATACAGGGAATTGACCAGGCAGCCCTTTTCCAGGATGCAATACTTCAGCCCGGCTTTTTGGGCTTCCAATGCACAGGCAAGCCCGATAGGGCCGCCACCAACTATAATGATATCTAACATGTATTTGATAAGATTTTATAAAAATTTACAGGCAGGCAAACCATAAGCAAAGGTACAGACTGATTCCGAGATTGATTTTTTCAAACGCGTACAATACAGTTACCCCGGCCGGTGCTTTCCCTCACTTATAAGGATCAATGCAAAAACCGCATAGTTGATAATATCGTAATAATTGGCATCAATCCCTTCGCTGATCAGTGTTTGCCCCTTATTGGCCAATATTTGTTTGATCCGCAATAACTTCGATAAAATAAGATCGGTAAAGCTTTCCTGGCTCATTTCCCGCCACGCTTCCCCGTAATCGTGGTTTTTATTTTCCATCAACGCCTTTGCATTGGCAATTACCTTATCGTATAAATGCTGAACGGTATGCACATCCAGCTCTTCAACCTCGTCTGTTTTAAGCTCCATTTGCATGAGGCCCACTACGCCATAATTCAAAATACCCCTGAATTCTGATGTAATATCATCGTCAATTTTCTGCGACCCGTTTTCCTGGATGGTGCGGATGCGCCTGGCTTTTATATATATCTGGTCAACAATAGAAATGGTCCTTAATACTCTCCAGGATGTACCGTAATCCATTGTTTTCTTTAAAAAAATATCCCTGCACTGTTTTACCGCGGTATCATATTGCTGAATGGTTGTCATTACTGGACTGCTCATTTAATATGGGATGAACTATTTTTGTTCCTGCGCTGAGTTTCAAAAATAAGCCGAAAACCAATAATGTACACTTTAAACTGCAAGGGCCGTTTGCTGACGATAGACGAACCCTGGGTGATGGGCATCATCAACACTACGCCTGATTCATTCTACCATGGAAGCAGGAAGCAACATGTTGATGAGATAGCACAGCTTGCTGAAAAGATGATAACGGAGGGCGCCAACATTGTAGATATCGGGGGGCAAAGCACCCGCCCCGGCAGCAAAAGGATAAGTGTGCAGGAAGAAACAGACAGAACAGTTCCTGCCATTGAACGGATACTGCGGGATTTCCCGGATGCCGTTATTTCAATAGACACTTATTCTTCTGATGTGGCGAAAGCGGCGGTAAAAGCCGGAGCTTCCATGGTAAACGATATCAGCAGCGGCGATATGGATGATGCCATGCTTTCTGCCGTAGCAACTTTAGGAATACCTTATGTTTGCATGCACATGCAGGGAACACCGGGCACCATGCAAAAAGACCCGCAGTATGAAGATGTAGCTGTAGCTGTATTGGATTACCTGGCCCGTAAAACCGACCAATGCACAAAAGCAGGCATCCGGGATATTATTATTGACCCGGGATTTGGCTTTGGAAAAACCATCGCACATAATTTTACATTGCTTAAATCGCTTCCCGCACTCCGGATCATCAATCGCCCGGTAATGGTTGGACTTTCACGCAAATCAACCATCTATAAAACACTACACACAACGGCCGAAGGGGCTTTAAACGGCACCACCGCTTTACATACCATTGCCCTGATGAATGGTGCCGATATATTACGGGTGCACGATGTAAAAGCGGCTAAAGAAGCAATAGCGCTTTTTATGGTTTACCAAAAGGTTTAGGAGTACGATATTTTTCTCACTTCTCCTGTGTGGCCGAAAGAAATGCCCCCGGCGTAACCACGTTGATAACTGAATGCTTGTAATGTTTAATATTGCGTGTAATAAAGTATTTGATTCCCCGAATTTGTAAAGCTGTATAATATTGACAGGCATCTTCAATATCGTGAAAATTACTTTGCAGGGCCTTCTGAAAATCTTTTGACCGCGTCTGAGCTATATATACTTTTTTTAATAATGCTTCTAATAAAATTCTGGCTTCCGCAGGCCTGTATTTGGTCAGGAAATAAGTAATGTTAGTAAAGGACGCAGAAGATGTATACATACTGTACCCCGGCTTTGAGCGCCTGTTTAAAACGCTTTCTGAATCAGTTACTGATCCTTCCCGGTTTAACAGAACGTCCAAAAAAATATTAGTATCAATGAATACAATCATTTGCGAGCTTTAAATTTTTCTTCCCTGATCTTTCCCAACATAATTTTATAATCCGATACAGCCAATTCCTGAATAGGAGAAGAAGGTCGGAGTAAGGTGCCCAAACCTTGTTCAGCAATATCAATTTTTTCTTTCTTCGAAGCCGTACGCACGAATTCCCTTATAAGACCAGAAACGGTCATCTTCTTTTTTTATTTAATGCAAAACAGACAGATTACTTCAGTAATCTGTCTGTTTGAATAATGTGAATAGTGAGTAGTGAATAGTGAGTAGTGAGTAGTGAGCGATAAATTCCCTGTTTCTTAATCCACACACCCTAATACCCTACTCCCTATTGCTTTTTGGGAGCAGCAGAAGGACGCGCAGGTAACTGCTGAGGGGCAGATGCCTCTTTTACATCCAATACCTCTATTTCGAACATGAGGTTGGTGTTTGGCTTTATTTTGCCAGACCCTTGTGAGCCGTAGCCCAGCACCGAAGGAATGAACAGCCTGCCTTTGGCACCCTTACCAAGCAACTTCAACCCGTCGTCAAATCCTTTTATGGAACCACCGGTGCCCAGGGTAAATGTATAGGGCTCAGTGTGATGAAAGGAAGAATCCACATTGCTGTCGAACGCAGTGCCATCAAGGAATTTGCCGGTATATTTAACCGACACAGACTGACCGTCTTTGCCCGGCTCGCCGCCGGCCTGCTGAATTTCAACATAAGTGCCCAGTTCGGTTTTGGTAGCCTTTATATTGTTTTCAGCAATATAATCCTGCAAAGCTTTATCATCCTTTACCGCCTGCGCAATAGCATGGATAGAATCCTGGCGCTGGAATTCCTGTACTTCTTTGGCAAAATCTGCCTGTGCACTATCGGCTTTCAGAATGCCCAGTATTTTAAACGTGGTAATCAAATATTCACCTTTTTTAAATTCTTTGGGCATCATGGCCATCCCGCCTTTAAATACGCTATCCGTAAGAATGCGGGTGATCACGCTATCTCCCACCCTTACATTTTTAAATACTTCATAGTATTCCTTCGGCAATTGCATGCCGGTACTGTCGATAGGCTGGTATTGCGGTGGCTGGCCATAAGTATCTTTCATGGCAGAATCCTTGTATTTCTGCGCAAAGTGAAATTTCATTACCTCGCCGTATCCGATAGGATCTCCTTTGCTACTGCCAATAATTTTGTACTCCATCCCGTTCGCTAACTTTGTATAGGTTCCACTGCCGCCGCAGGAACTTAATCCGAAAGCCAAAGCCAATACGGCTCCTAACCATGTTATTCTTTTCATATTTGGTGATTATTGTAATTGTGATGCGTTTTCTTTTATCGCTTTTTTAAATAATTGCATAGTAGTCTGGAGTGAATCTGAACTTCTTCCACCAGAAGCATTGAAGTGACCGCCACCATTAAAATATTTCCTGGCAAAAGTATTTACGTCCACATTTCCCTTGCTCCTGAACGACCATTTTCGTTCTTCGTCCCGGTCTATTACCAATCCTGCCAATTTTATGCCCTGAATGGTAAGCGGATAATTTACCAGCCCTTCGGTATCGCCGGTTTTGATATTAAATTTAAGCAGGTCGCTTTTGGGTATTGCAATAAGTGCCGCGTTGTACTCGTAAAAGATTTCCATGCGGTGCAATAATACATGGCCGATGAATCTTAACCTGTCTTCCAAAAAATTATCATACAAATTTTCGTGTATGATGGCATGTTTCAACCCCTTTCTTTTTAAAGCTGCCACCATTTCATGCACATCGGGTGAAGTAGCCGGAAACCTGAAGGAGCCGGTATCACCGATTATGCCTGCATAAAGACAGGCCGCCACATTTTCATTAATAAGATGTTCGTTGCCGGAAGCTTTAATAAAATCATATACCATCTCGGAAGTAGAGCTTTTAACGGTAAGGCTGATCCCGTAATCAAAAGCTTCTGTTTCCGGCTGCTCATGGTGGTCAATCAAAATTTTAATGCAGTTCAGTTCCGAAAGCTTTGCCGCCATATGCTTTGTGCGGTGCAAAGCGTTAAAGTCCAGGCAAAACAACCACTCTGCTTTATCTAAAGCAGCATTCGCTTTTTCCCTGGCAGCCTCAAAATCTATAACGGCTTTTGAGCCGGGCATCCATTTCAGGAAATCGGGCCAATTGGTAGGTGAAATAACCGTAACCTCATGTCCCAACTGAGCCAATATCCCTGCAAGCGCTAAAGAAGAACCCATGGCATCGGGATCAGGCTTCTGATGCATGGTAACAACTACATTGCGGGGCGTATTCAATAATGGATAAATCTCCTGGATGGGTTTCATACAAAGCCGCAAAAATCAACTATAATCTGCATTCGGTCAAATCTTTTTTACTCATGGCCACAACAATTTTCATATTAGCCTAAACCCATTACCTTTGCTGCCCTAAAGGAAAGAATATGAGTAATATAACCTTTACCATGATCAAGCCG
>NZ_DAOMOZ010000081.1:0-18896 GCF_035444585.1 Agriterribacter sp. | reverse complement strand
AATTACATCTTTCTCAAGGGTTTAGGGTTGAAACTAAAGGGGGCTCATTTCCATGGGCCTCAATTTTTTTATATATACGCCAACAATTACGCTTCAACATGTTGCTTAGTCTTCTACCACGGCTTCACTTCCGTACATCTGGCTTTTATATTGCAATGAAGGGGAAGGAATGAACCTGCCAATGCCGAGCGCATCCCATTTTTCATCTACCGCGCCAATAGTAGCATCATCGGCAACAATGATATTGGGCCAATCGCGCCGAAAATCGTCCCATTCTTTGGTTTTGCGCGTACCATCCAACCCCAGGCAACAAAATGTTTTACCGGGCTGCGCAACAGCAACCTGCTCAAACAGGAAATTATCTCTTTTAGGATCAAGGTTGTTGCAAAACCGCCATAATGCCACAGGCAGGTTGGCCGGATCTACATTATGCTCCACATACAGGATCATTTTAATGCTTTCTATCCCGGCAACCTGCTCGCAAATGCGTTGGTGCAACTCCCTTATATGGCCTTTTTTATTTTTTTTAACCGCCACCAGCAAACAGGGTATGCCCATGCCGGGCAGGGATGTATTTGCGTGCGCTATTTCGGGAAAAGCCGACAGCAGGTGCTGTTGCTCCACTTTTTGATGTATGGCGTGCAATTGATGGCTTTCATCCCGTTCTTCTTCAAACTTCCGGGTACCGTCAATACACATTTTTCCGCCAAATCCCATTTTGCTGCAGCTGTGATCCAGCACATCCATGGGGCCTGTGGCAAAAAAAACATCTTTCGAAACATCCAGGTTTTCAAATACCTGCTTCGCCAAACCGGTATAATCCCTGATATTGGCATGCTCATCCGCTATAACCAGTATTTTATTGAACATCATTTGCCCGGCGCCCCACATGGCATACATCACTTTTTGTCCCTGCCCCGCGAACTCCTTCTTTATTTTGGCAATGACCAGGTTGTGGAAAACGCCTTCAACCGGCATTTCCATATCTATGATCTCCGGCACCATCGTCATTTTAATGGGCGCCAGGAAGATCCTTTCGGTGGCTTTGCCCAGCCAGGCATCTTCCTGAGGGGGTATACCCACGATGGTGGCGGGATACACAGCATTTTTTTTATGTGTGATGCAGGTAACATGAAAACGGGGATACCAGTCGGGTAAAGAATAATAACCGGTATGATCACCAAAAGGGCCTTCCCATATCAATTCATCGGCAGGATCAACATAGCCTTCAATAATAAAATCCGCATCGGCCGGCACTTCCAGTTCGGGCTGGGTGATACATTTAACCAGTTCTACTTTTTTTTTCCTTAAAAAGCCCGCCAGCATGTATTCATCCACATTTTCGGGCAGCGGAGCCGTGGCCGAATAAGCATATACAGGATCCCCACCCAGTGCAACGGCAACGGGCATGCGCTTTCCGGCTTCTTTATAGCCGTTGTAATGTTTCGCCGATACTTTATGCTTATGCCAGTGCATACCGGTAAGCGTTGGACCAAAAACCTGCATCCTGTACATGCCCACATTTCTGATACCTGTGCTTAAATCTTTGGTATGAATTACCGGCAATGTAACAAAAGGCCCTCCATCCCTGGGCCAGCAGGTGATCACCGGCAATTTTCCAAGGTCGGGATTGTCCATCACCACTTCCTGACAGGCTCCCCTCCCACTTTTTACTTTAGGCATCCACGATGCAAACTGACCCAGCTTAGGCAAAAGGTTCAGCTTGTCTATGATGCTTTCT
This sequence comes from Agriterribacter sp., assembly GCF_035444585.1. Classification (GTDB taxonomy): domain Bacteria; phylum Bacteroidota; class Bacteroidia; order Chitinophagales; family Chitinophagaceae; genus Agriterribacter. Next base: position 17,155 of record NZ_DAOMOZ010000081.1, on the reverse strand, counting down.
TTGGGTTTGGTAAGCAGCTTAAAAAGCGCTTCTATTTCTTTGGCTACATCATCAAGATGTTGCACGCCCAAAGCCATCCCCATTCTTTTTTCACTGCCATAAGCATTCATCAGCACCGGGAACGCATAGCCGGTATTTTCAAACAATATCGCTTTGCCGCCATCGCCGCTTTTACTTATCCTGTCTGTTATTTCGGCCATTTCAAGGCGCGGATCCACATAGGTCTTTACCCTCAACAGTTCCCCTGCGCTGTCTAATGCAGCAATAAATTCCTGCTGATTCTTATAAGCCATATGCCAAAGTATTTTGGCTCAAAGATAAAGCAAGCGCAGCCATCGGCCGGTTATATTAAATACCCTGATCAAATCGAAAAAAATCCCACTGGGAACAGCGGGATCAAAAACCAAAACATGAGAAACTAACCTATTTGATAATTTGAAATTTTAAATTTGAGATTTAATATTAATGCCGGATTCATTTCAAATCCCATTAATTCGCCTGGCCTGCCCTGTCTAATTCTTCGGAAACACCTGTTGCCCTTTTGCGGGATGGTGCAATGGTACTTTTTCCGAAACGATAGGTAAAGCTTGCGGTAACCTGCCGGCTGTCCCAACGGTTTCTTATCTGTACATCCACATCACCATACTTCATGTAGCCGCCAAACTTCTGCCAGCCAAAAGGATCCCTGAAATTGAGGCGTACTGTTGACTTACCTTTCATGAGCGTTTTCTGCAAGCCGATGGTCATCTGGTACATTTCATTCATCACCAGCAGGCTGTTCAACCCTTTCGAGCGGTAAAAACCACTCAGCTCTGCCGAAAATCCCCGGGCCAAAGTGAAGCTGTTGCTGAGGTTTATCAAATACGCTGTATTGGAAGCATTGATCGGATCGCCATTGTATATTCCTTCGTAATGATTGTTGTAGAGGTTTACAAAAAGATTTGAAGTAAACCACGATGTCCACCTGAACGGAGCGGTAACCGACAATCCTATGTTACGGAATCGCGATACATTTTCGGTGGTTTGAAAAGTTGTTTTTTCGTCTGTGTTCTGCCGCAATATCTGCGAGATCACATCCGTGGTTCTGCTGTAATTAACACTGGTAATAAATTTCCCTTTAAATGAATGGCTTAATTCAATATTATGACTGAACTGCGGCAGCAGGTAGGGATTGCCCTGCTGGTAGGTCAATGAATCCAGGAAATAAATGAATGGGTTCAGATCCTGGTAGCTGGGACGGTTTATCCTGCGGCTATACGAAAGCGTAAGCTGGTTGTTCTTATTCACTGCATAGCTAACAAATGCGGTGGGGAACAGGTTTGTATAGTGTCTTTTGAAAGAAGAATCATTGGTTACCTGGTAGCCTTTTGTATTGGTGTTTTCGGCCCTTAGCCCTGCCTGTGCGCTCCATTTTTCACTCAGCTTCTTATTTACATTTATATATGCCGCATTGATATTTTCTTCATAAATAAAGTGATTCGAACGATAGTCATTTTTCCATTCTTCTCCGTCGTAACGGGTATAATCAACGATATTGTTGTTTTTAACATAGCTGACTTTTATACCTGCTTCAATTTTAAAATCGTTTTTAAAAGGATGTACATAATCTGTTTTAAAAGAATAGATATCAATGTTTGAAGGAAGATGGCCTTTGAGCAATACCGGTTCACCCATGGTGCTGCCCCATTTATCCAATACGTTCGTTGTTAACAGCACATCGGAAACATTATCATACTTCACGTAATCCAGATCAATCGTAAACTCTCTCCCCGAACTGTCGAAGCTATGTTTATAATTGATGTTGCCGGTATAGTTCCTGAACCGGATGCTATTGTCTGTTGTGGAGTACAGTCCGGATTGCAGGCTTCCATCAGGATTATAAATGCTGGATACGGTTGAAGGTGCAAAATTCCCGAAAAAGCCAAAGCCCGTAAACACTACGCCCAGCACATTTTTATTATTGATATAGTAATCGGCGCCCAGTTTGGCACTGTGATTATCCGCATTTCCGTTAAAAGTGGTGCCTAAAGCCGCTGAGGCATTTAAAGTGCCATCTTCATTATAGAAGTTGCGCATAATGGTCAGCTCATTTCTGCGTTTATTGAAATTGGGGTTATAGCTGCCAAATATGTTGATCTTGCTTTTCCTGTAGTTGAAGTTCAGGCTGTTCTGCGATTTTGGCTGCACATATAAAACGTTTCCTTTCGGGAAAAAACCGGCCGTAGCACCTATCATTATGCTTCCGTTCAGTCCCATTTTAAGACTTTTTTTGGTTTTGATATTGATAATGCCCGAATTGCCCGAAGCATCGTATTTTGAAGAAGGGTTGCTCATGATCTCTATCTGGTCAATAGCAGAGGCAGGCGTATTTTTGAGCAGATTAGCCAGATCTTCTGCCGACAGGTAGGTAGGTTTGCCATCCATCATTACAATAACGCCGGCTTTTCCTTTCAGGCTTATCACGCCGTCATTATTTACAGTGATACCTGGTGATTTTTCAAGCACTTCCATTACGGTTGCCCCGGCATTGCCAGGCGCAGCATCTACATTCACTACCAGTTTGTCTATCTTTTGTTCGATCAGCGGTTTTTTAGCAGTAACCACTACGGCCTTCATGTTCCTGCTTTCCGGCGTAAGGCTGGTAGTGCCGGTTTGGACAACCCCGCCTGCGGAAGAGACCTTGAAGGGGGCAGTATACTTTTTCTCGAATCCCACAGAACTGATGAGCAGCAAAAACGAACCGTTCCCGGGAGAAACAATTTCAAATTTTCCATTTTTATCTGTCACTTCCATTTTAACAACCCCCGAATCTTTAGCAGATAAAAGGGTAACAGTAGCCGCTTCAACAGCTTTTTCGCCATTTTTTACGATACCGGTTATTTTCGTTCCGTTCTGAGTTTGTGCCTGTATGATAAGAGCGCTGAAATTAACAACAGCCAGGAGCATCAATAGTTTTTTCATTGCAGTTCGTATTTTGTCTTACTTAAATTGTAAGACAAACCTATGGTACTTTGCAATGCATAGTACATAGTTTCACAATGGACGGTTTAAATCAATGATATTTGGTAATACATAGTACTATCAAGATAAGTTGATGCTCTTAAAACAAACTTAGGTTACGCTATGTTTTTGGGACCAGGGAACGGGCGTAATTTTTAAACCAAAAGAAAAGCCCAATACCGGCTATTATTAATAAAGTGGAAATAATTTCTGCCTGTGTGGGATGAAACCCGAAAATATCATATTTCGTATTTACACGGATCTTTTCAACAAAAAAACGTTCCAACCCGTTCAGCACCAGGTAAATGGAAAACATTTGACCCGGAATGGTTATTTTTTTCCGCAGCGCCATCAATACCAAAAACAAAATTAAACAGGTAATGATCTCATAAAACGGAGTAGGGAAAACAGGAACAGGCAGGGCGTTGCAATGGTCGCCGGTACAATCAGCCATTTTAAATCCCTGTTCGTTTACATTATGCGGGTAGGCGTATGCAACCGTCCATTCGGGAAGAAAAGACGGCGCTTTTACCGCTATACGGGGTATGCTGTCGGTTCCGAACTCACTTAAATAAACCGTTTTATGGGTTTCAAGCGCTTTTTCAAAATCTCCGGGGCCTGCTTCTACCGCCTTTCCAAACTCGGTGGTTACATAGGCGCTGTTCAAAATACCCCAGTCACCATCTCCACTCACCTGGCAGCCGATCCTTCCCAAAGCATAGGCCAGCATTAAAGTAGGTGCTGCTGCGTCAATAAGATGCCGGATGCTGATCTTCTTTTTGCGGGCATACCACAAAATGGCAGCAGTAGCGCAGATCAAACCTCCGTAAAATGTAAGCCCGCTGGGTGATAATAAATTTTCAACGGGGTTTTGTATAAACCTGTCCCAGTTTTCGAGGTTATCAAAAACTTTGGCGCCGATAAATCCGAATATAGCAGCATATATGGTAATATCGCCTACCCGTTCATGTGGCCATATCCGTATCTTTCTTTTTTCGGGCTTTGCCAGCTTTTGCTTCCCCTTTTCACGATACTTCAACCCTGCAAAGATCAACGCCAGTATAATGCCCCCGGCGAAGCTTCCCCTGCCGGAAAAAATATATTCCTGAGGAGGTATCTGATCGCTATTGAGAAAAATACCCAATGCTTTGTACCCTACTATAAATCCCAATAATGCATTTATCAATAACTCGGATAAGGAAGCAGGCTTACCAATAACGATCGTTTCTTCTACCGGGAACAAAAGCCCTTCTCTTTCTTTTCGCTTGAGCTCATTGGCCAGTACTATGGCAGAAAGGATAAAAGCAATGGCAACAAAAAAACCGAAGGCGTTCACAAATTTTGTCCATGCCCACGGCTCAATTCCAAAAGTATCTTTAAGAAAAAAATATAGGTTGGGATACATGTTACACTATTGGTATGAGGTACAATGTTAGTTTAAAATTGCGGATTGAAACAATAAACCGGTGTTTTATATCGCACAGAGATCATCACAAAGATCATAGGAAAAACCGCTCGCAAAAAACCATCCGCATATAACAATATATTATTCATCATAAAAAATCCCGCTCTCAAAAGAACGGGATCGAAAAAAATATATCAGTGGTCAGTTGCAATGCTCTTCAAATGCAGCAATAAGGTTGCCGGCAATAAGCTGGGCCGGTTTTCCTTCTATTTGATGACGTTCAATAAAATGCACCAGCTGCCCGTCTTTAAACAATGCTATTGAAGGAGATGATGGCGGGTAAGGCAGGAGGTGCGCTCTTAAAGTACTAACAGCATCAATATCAAAGCCTGCAAAACTTGTAGTAAGCTGATCGGGCTTTTTGGGCGCATTTGCCACAGCCATCAGCACGCCCGGCCTTGCACTTCCTGCTGAACAGCCGCATACAGAATTGATCATTACAAGAGTTGTGCCTTTCTGCTGTAAAGCATTTTCTACTTCCTGGGGAGTTAATAATTCGTTGAAGCCCTTATCGGTTAACTCCTCTTTCATGGGTATTACAATTTCTTCGGGATACATTTCTTGAATATTTTAAGTTTGATTTAATTTCTTCCGTGCTGCAAAGTTAATCAAATCTTTCCTTATTCATCATTAAGTCATATTGTCGCAAAAACTAAACAATAAATGACATTATGTCTCATCATAATAGCTTTTAACAGCCTTTCCTGCAAAAAAATCACTTTCCCAACGGGTGGAACACAGTTTGATCATTACGGGATGTAAAACAAAATCATTAACATTTAAAAATAGCAAATTATGACACTCCTAAAAGTAAACGGCTCACCGGTAAAAAAAGCCTATACCGGTTTTTTGGATGACTGGTTCAACGAATGGACAAACTTCGGCAAAGATGATGAAACCGTTCAATGGAAAACCGTGCCTGTAAATATCCATGAAACGAAAGATGCTTATCATCTTGAACTCAACGCGCCGGGACTAAAAAAAGAAGATCTTAAAATCAACGTTGAAGACAATGTATTGACCATTTCTTACGAACAAAAAGAAGAAACCAAAAGCGAAGATTATAAAACCGTTCGCAGGGAATTTAAGCACTACAGCTTTAAACGCAGCTTTACTTTAAACGACAAAATTGATTCCGGTATCATCCAGGGCAAATATGAAGACGGCATATTAAAAGTGCATATACCTAAAAAAGCGGAAGCACAGGCTGTTAGCAAACAGATAGAAATCCAATAATATGGTTTCAACTTTCATACAAGATGAGGTGCAGAGTTTTGAAGCAGGCCGGCTCCAATGGAAGCCGGCCTTATTTTTTATAAATTATTAACATTCAACTACTGAACATAACAGGCATGCAGGATTAAGCGTTATACTTTGTCTGAAGTTTGGAATAAAACAGTAAATTTGCCTTACTAATTTTTTAACCCACAAAAAAACCAGCAAATTGATCAATAATAAGTTTGCTTTCATCCTGGTTTTATCTTTAGGTTTCATCCTCCCGTCGTTTTCTCAGGTCATAGATTCACTGAAAATAGACACGGCTAAAACCGATACTATTTTCCGGACTATCCCCCAGGAAGATTCGGTACTGAGGATCAGGAACCTGAATCCTTATATTACCTTGCATGTAGACTCTACCCTGCAGTATAAACTGGATATCAATAAAGATCAGTCTAAATATTACTGGTTTCTTACCAATTCTCCCGTTGGGTTGAAGGTTGACAGAAACAGCGGGCTGCTGACTTTTAAGGCCGAAAAAGCTTTCTTCCTTTCCGGCAGGCTCAAATATGACCTTGAATATAAAGTAGACCTGGGTGTGCAGAACCTCGATGATCCCACAGATAAAATAGATACTTCTTTTACTTTGCTGTTTTTTAATACGGAGATCATTCCCTCAAAAATAAAACCCAGCGTTAATAACATATTGTATGTGGATGAGGGCGACAGCATCAGCTTTAAAGTTCAGTGTGAAGATGGGAACTTCCCTATTGAAAACATTACAATGACCAGCAATTACCCGCTTAAAACCATTGGAACGGTAGCCAAATGCGGAGATGATTTTAAATGGTCGCCCCCGTTCGGCTTTGTTAAGCCAACCGACAAGGATAAGCAAAGAGAGGTGATTGTTAATTTTGTAGGCGCCAACAAGTTTAATGTGCGGGATACCGCAACCATACGGATTGTAGTAAAAGAAAACATCAATTACCCGCAAAAGGTACTTGAATACAATGAAATAGTAAGAAGCATCCAAAACTATTCGAACCGGTTGAAAGCCACTTTTATGGAGTTGGATAAGCAGATACGATCAACACGCGGTACCCGTACCACCTTCGATCTTACTTCAGCGGCCTCTTCATTGGGGGGAACTGTTTTTTCATCCTTACCAACAGACGGGCAAAAAACTGCGGGCAAAATATTACCCAGCGTCGGCGTAGCCATGGTGCCTGTAAAAGAATCGGTATCACCCGTTAAAAAAGAGGAACAAAATTCTGCAACGCTGGTGCGCAACAGCATCAAACGCCTGGATTACCTGCTCCAGAATAATGTGCTGGTAGGCGAAAAAGATCCCGAGCTGGTCAATAAAAGTCAGAAACTGAGAGATGAGCTCAAGCAGATACAATTGCAACTGATAGAAGTGCCGATTGTTGAATTCGGCGATTCGCCCGAAGAACTGGATAAGTATTTCAACAATCCTAAAGTAGCCAAAAAATACCGCATGAAAAAATCGTAGCGGGGGAGGTATCAGGTTTGAGGTATCAGGTTACAGGTAACCAGAAACCATAAACAATAAACAACAAACCTAATTTAGCTTCACTTCCAGTATTTTCGGCCACAGCTTACCGGTTACAAACAAGCGGTTTGATGCAGAATCCCATGCAATGCCATTCAGCACAGCGCCCTGCTGTACGGATTTCTTATCGTAATTGATGTTTGCAAATCTTTTGAGCGCATCGGTAAAATCGAGTATTCCTGTTACCAGCCCCGAAGAAGGATCTATTTTCAGGATATAATCGGTTTCCCATTGATTCGCATATACGTATCCGTTAATATACTCCAGCTCATTTAAATTGTTAACCGGACCCAGGTGATTGTATACCGATACGATCTTCATTAGCTTAAAATCGCCCGGACGAACAAAATACAATTTATCGGTTCCGTCGCTGATGATAAGATTAACATTGTCGTGCGTAATTCCCCAGCCTTCCCTGTTCCAGTATATCGTACGAACCTGTTTCAAGTCCCTGAGGCTGTATACCAGAACCAGGTGATCCTCCCACGTTAGCTGGTAAAGGGTGTCATTTAAAATGGTAATGCCTTCTCCAAATAAATCAGGATCCAGATCTATCTTCTTTTCAACAACACCCGTTTTATAATCCACTTTTCGCAGGGTAGACTCTTTTTTTTGCCCGGTACCTTCGTACAATTGATCTTTATAGTACACAAGCCCCTGGGTAAACGCCAGGGTGTCGTGCGGATAACTGTTCTGCACGGAGTAGCCGACCGGGGAAGGGGCAGGTATGTTGCTTTCAGTAATACCAGCGTCTGAACCGGGAGAACGGTCGTTGCTGTTACAGGACCAAAGTAAAAACATACAACAACCGCAAACGAAAATATTTTTTATCATATCATAACCAATTGCTGCAAAAATAAAGTTTTGGGCATGATGTATGCTTCCTGAGCTATATTTTAACCGGCAATTATCACCCTGTCGTCGAAAACCATGACTGCAGCCAAGACCGGTTCGGAATTTTATATTACTTTGCTTCCGCAACAGCATTCCAAACGCAGGCGAAGCCTGGTCCAATTCCTTCTGATTCTCCAACTTCACGATAAATTTAATATCATATTGAAAAGCTGATTATAAAATCAGCCAATGAAATCTTTTCTGTTCATCAGCATACTTTGCTGTACTTCATTGTGGGCGGCTGCACAGCGCAGCTGCGTAACAACCCAATACTGGCAAAGCCAGCTCAATAATGATGCGGCTCTGCGCATGCGGTATACCCAGCTTGAAAACAGTGCAAAAACGCGTTCGGCCATATCAAAAAAAGAGCAGGGCAGCGATGTTGCAGACGTACCGCTCATCACCATTCCCGTTGTAATACATGTATTGTATAATAGCGAAGAGCAGAATATCAGCAATACGCAGATACAATCACAGCTCAACGTACTGAACAAAGACTTCAGGAAGCTGAATGATGATACAGCCCGGATACCGGCATTTTTTGCTCCTTTGGCCGCCGATTGCAGGATCCGCTTTGAACTGGCCAAGTCTGACCCTGAAGGACGTGCCACCACAGGGATCATCAGAAAAAAAACAGATCGCCTGTACTGGCAGCAGGACGATAAAATGAAATTTTCGGCCTCGGGTGGCAATGATGCCTGGGACAGTCGTTATTATCTTAATATATGGGTGTGCAACCTCACCAAAAGCTTACTGGGCTATTCTACTTTCCCCGGCGCATCGCCCGAAAAAGACGGAGTTGTAATACGCACGGATGTATTTGGCGCTACAGGCAACGGCAGTTCGGCCTATAATAAAGGCAGAACAACCACACACGAGGTAGGACATTGGCTGAACCTCAAGCACCTTTGGGGTGACACAGACTGCGGAAGCGATGATGTTGAAGACACACCGCCTCAGAAAACATTCAACAGCGGCTGCTCTTCGTTCCCCAGGATCGCTGAAAACGGGTGCAACCCGGGCCCTGGTGGCGACATGTTTATGAACTTCATGGATTTTTCTGACGATGCCTGTCTGCATATGTTTACCTATGGACAACGGCAAAGGATACACGATCTGTTTGCCGCATCCGGAGCCAGGGAAACCATCCTTTATTCCACCGCCCTGAACGAGCCCCGGAATTCCGCCGCCTTACCGGAAGAGCAGGTCAATACAGGCGCCGGATCGCATCTGGCTATATTTCCCAACCCCGCATCAGCCACTATTACACTGCGGTTCAACAATGAAAAGCTGCTTACACCGAAAACATATCATATTTATGATATTACGGGTAGATTGGTTCAGGAGGGAAAAAACGAAAATGGAAGGGTTGTCATTAATGCTTTATCGGAAGGAGTATACTTTATAAAGCTACAACAAGGTGAACAGGTGCTGATGGCCAAATTCATAAAGAAGTAGAAAGAGCCGGTTAACTAACCCCCGGGATGAATCATTCATGGCACAACGGGCACAAATATACGTATCGTATCTTTAGCGCCATTAAGGTTCTCATCAATATAGATCAGATCAGTGCCGTCCCTGCTTTTTCTTTCCAGTGTTTTTCGTATAGAAGACAATATTGCTTTTTTCCCCGCCGGTGTTCGCTTTTCATTCTTAGAAATACCGGTAGGATCCCTATCTTCTTTGGCTGAGCCCGGTAAACCGGGCTTCTCCTTTTCAACAGCCGGAACTTTATCTTCCTTTTTTACAACCAATGGCGCCTTATTTTTTTCAGTAACTGCTTCAGACCCGGCAGTTCTGTTTTCATTGCTGTTTCCCTTATCTCCCGGCGTTATAACAAAAGGAAGATATTTTGTATCCTCATTGTTGATTGTATTTTTTTCTGTTCCGGACTTTACCGAAGAAGTTGTTTGAGGAATATCATTCTTCGTTTCTTTTACTACAAAAGGTTCAGGGGCTTTTAATGGTTCAGTTACTGCGTTATCTTCCTCTTTTTCTGTTTCTGATATTGAAGATTCTACTGTTTTTGCATTCTCAGGTTCGTGGATCTCTTTTACCACAAACGGTTCATATTTTTTTTCTGCGGTTGCCGTTAGGATATTCTCCGACTTTTCCGCGGCCCCCGCTTTAGAAGATTTTCCGGATTGTACGCTGTTGGTTTTCCCGGTTTTCTTTACTGCGAATGAGGCCGGCTTTTCATCTTCAGTTATTGCAGCAACGGGAGCGGCTTGCGGCAGTGTTGCAAGGGCAACCTTATCCTTATCCTTGTCCGTATCCTCATCAACAGGTTTTTGTTCGGGAACTGTGCTGCCATGTATCGCTTTCGAAGGATCGTCACTTACAGCAACGGCAGGCGCAGCTTCCTTCTCCACAATTACGAGCTGCCGGCGGATGGTAGGATCGTTTACCGCTTCGGCAAGCATAGATGAAAACGGGTCATTGCTGATCACACCCGGGGGCGGGACAACATTGTTTTCTTTTACTTCCGGATGACGGGCAACCGCCGTTCCCTTCATTTCTTCTTCATGCTTAAGGCTCAGCAAATGCAATCCATCGCTTCCCTCAGCTTTCAGCACAAAGCCAAGGTCGGCTTCGTTGATGGTGCAATTGAAACGCCATTCCGGTTCTTTTTTACCGGGGAAGCCAACTATAATTTCGTGTGTATTTTTTTGGAGCCCGGGAATCACCAGATAACCATTTCCCGAAGAGTTAAAAATTTCAGAACCTGTGCGTACATAAAATTCCTGCTGATCCTCAGACTGGATGTATATATAATATTGCTGCTGGCTAAAAACAATGTTAACCAGGAAACAGATAAGGAAGGTAAAAACCAGTTTCCGCAGTACGTTCATTAAACTATAAATTTTGCTTCAGCACGGTTTCATGTCTTTAAACCCTAAACAAAACTACTGGAAAAGATGAAACTGTCACCACTCATATAAAAAAAACATTATTTGCTTATTTATACCGGAATTTTGCAGCGTTAATAAATCGTAATAAATGTTAGTATTATTGTGTTGCGGCAATGCAATGTAAACCGTTAAATATAATATTGCTGCTAAATATCGTTAATCTGTACGTTTCACAGCTAAAAAGGTGAACAGGGTATATTTTTTGACAACAGTCTTTTATCAAATTCAATTATACGTGAAAAAATTATTGGTTCTATTATGCATTGCCGCATTCCCGGCATTGTTCCGGGCGCAAACTGCCGGCACAACTGCCGATTCGCTGTTAAGCATTTACCGGGCAGTTCCCGAAAAAATAAATGATCTCGTGCATACCAAGCTGGAGGCCCGTTTTGATTATGATAAATCATATATGTACGGGAAGGTATGGATTACGCTTGAGCCCCATTTTTACAGCACCGATTCCCTTGTACTGGATGCCAAAGGAATGGAAATAGAAGCGGTTGCCATTGCAAAACGTACTGTTACCACACCTTTAAAGTACCAATATGACGGTAGGCAGTTGCATATCAAATTAGATAAAGTATATAAGAAAGGAGAACAATATAAAATATACATTAAGTATATTTCAAAGCCCGATGAACTGGCCAAAGGCGGAAGTGAAGCAATAAGAGATGACAAAGGATTATACTTCATTAACCCGCGGGGGGAAGACAAAAACAAGCCTACGCAGATCTGGACGCAGGGTGAAACAGAAAGCACTTCTGTATGGTGCCCAACCATAGACAAACCGAATCAAAAATGCACCCAGGAGTTCTTCCTGATCGTACCGTCTAAATATGTAACGCTCAGCAATGGCAAACTTTTACAGCAGCAAAAAAATGCAGATGGCACAAGAACCGATTACTGGAAGATGGATCTCCCCCACTCTCCTTATCTTTTTTTTATAGGTGTGGGCGATTATGCCATTGTTAAAGATATTTATAAAGGAAAAGAGGTAAGCTATTATGTAGAAAAAGAATATGCCGGTGTTGCGAAGAAAATTTTTGGCAATACACCCGAGATGATCGCCTTTTTCGAAAAAATTACCGGCGTATCGTATCCCTGGCCAAAATATTCGCAAATAACAGGCAGAGATTACGTAAGCGGTGCTATGGAAAACACCACAGCTACCATGCACCAGGAAAATGCACAACAGGATTCCCGACAGTTGCTCGACGGCAATAGCTGGGAAAGCACCATTGCTCACGAGCTTTTTCATCACTGGTTTGGCGATTATGTTACCGCCAAAAGCTGGAGCAACTTAACGGTAAACGAATCCTTTGCCAATTTCAGCCAGGTGCTGTGGAAGGAATACAAATATGGGAAAGACGCCGGGGATGCTGAAAATTATAAGGATATGCAGCAGTATCTCAGCAGCCCTGAAGATGCAAAGAAGATATTGGTCCGTTATCATTACAAAGATAAAGACGACATGTTTGACCTGGTGAGCTACCAGAAAGGAGGCAGGATATTGAACATGCTTAAAAACTATCTCGGCGAAGATGCATTTTACCAGGGACTGCACCTGTATCTTACCTCCCACAAATTCAACAATGCCGAAGCGCACCAGTTAAGGCTGGCACTTGAAGAAGTGAGTGGCAGGGATCTGAACTGGTTTTTTAATCAGTGGTATTTCGGCAGCGGTCATCCCAAACTCAACATCCATTATGCCTATAACGACAGCAGCAAAACGGTTTCGGTGAATGTAAAGCAAACTCAGTCTGAACCGGCCTTTATTTTGCCGGTAGCCATAGACATATATAATGGGAAGAATAAAACCCGTCATAACGTTTGGGTAGATAAAAAAGACCAGGCCTTTACATTTACGGTTGCCGTTGAACCCGATCTTGTAAACTTTGACGGGGATAAGATACTGCTTTGTGAAAAGAAGGAAACAGGCAAATCACTTGCAAACTATATACATCAGTATTATACTGCCGGATTGTATGTTGACAGGCGGGAAGCGATAAGCGCATGCGCCTTGCTGCAAGACAGCACCGCTGCCGTGGATCTGTTAAAGACCGCGTTGAAGGACAGGTCACGGGAATTGAGGATATTCGCGCTCCATTCGGCAGATCTGAAAAAGGAAAATGTAAAACAGGTTGTTGAATCCACCATCTTTTCGGTTGCCAGGGGCGACCAGGAACCTACAGTGAGGGCCGAAGCTTTAATGGCATTGAGCATTTACGACAAACCCATTTACAGGGAACTGATACAAAAAAGCGTTAATGATTCTTCCTACAGTGTGGCGGGAGCGGCCATACTGTCTCTGAACCAGCTTGATAAAGCCGCGGCATATGCAGAAGCAAAAAAATTATCGGCAACGAAAACAAAAGATAAAATGGCTGAAGCGATAAGCAATGTTTTTGCCGAGAACAGCAAGGTAGAAGACCTGGATTATGTTCTTAACTGGTATAATGCCCTGCCTTTCGGGCAGGCAAAAGTTGAGAATGCAAATACCGTAGCCTATTATGCCATTCAGGTCAACAACACCGAAGCTGTAAAAAAAGCTACGGATGCATTGGTTGCATTTCGCGATCAGATCCCCTCCGCCTATCAAAAAGATATATATCCTTTTGTAAACAATGTACTGCTCAAAACCATAGCTACCCAAAAAACTGCCATGAAGAATATTTCTTCCAATGCCGCAGAAATACAGGAGCAGATCGATTACATCAACAGTAAGATCAAATAGTGGCGTGGGGGTGCGGCATTTTAAGCAAAGGTGAACAGACTGGCTGCGGCAGACAAAGCAATACTGCCTGCTTTAATGCGGCAGCCTGTTCATGAACCGCCCGTATACCCAGGTTCCGGCCACCGCACTTAACAGGGTTATTATAATTACGGTAGCGCCTGTTCCTATCTGAGCATACAAAGGACCCGGGCATGCGCCGGTAATAGCCCATCCCAGTCCGAAGATCAATCCGCCGTAGATCTGGCCTTTATGAAAACGCTTGGGCTCCAGGTGAATTTTTTCTCCTTCTATTGACCGGGCATTGTATTTTTTGATCAGCGCCACACCGATCATGCCTACGATCACTGCCGAACCAATAACGCCATACATATGAAAGCTTTGCAGCTTAAACATTTCCTGTATCCTGAACCAGGAAACGATCTCGGCTTTTACAAATACGATCCCGAAAAAAATACCCAGCAAACCATATTTAATATTGGAGACAAGCGGCCTGTCTAAGGTGCTTTCATTTACGCACATGGCATTTTGTGAGCGCACTTCGTAGTCTGTGTTTCCCAAATCTATTTTTAAGGCGGAGGTTTCAGCTTTCTTTTCTTTAATCAGCATATTTGAATTTGTAGTTTATAGTTTTTGGTTTGTAGTTTATTACAACTGCAGAATATAGGGAAGAATGAGCCAGGTCATAACAAATCCGCCTGTCATAAAGCAGCAGGTAGCCACAAGCGATGGCCATTGCAGGTTGCTGAGCCCCATAATGGCATGGCCGCTGGTGCAGCCCCCGGCATAGCGGGTGCCGAAGCCTACCATAAAACCGCCAACAACGATCATAATGAAGCCGCGCAGGGTGAATAATTCTGTCCATGAAAAAAGATCCCGGGGCACAATTCCGTTATAATCTGTTACGCCATAAGCCGCCAGTTCTTCCGACAGGTGAGGATGAACCTGCACCGGCTCCGGGTTGGCCAGCCATTGAGCCGCCACTACACCGCCTAATAAAATACCAGCCACAAAAAAAAGATTCCAGGCTTCCTTTTTCCAGTCGTACCTGAAAAACGGAATCCTGGCAGGAACGCAAATGGCGCAGATATGCCGCAGCGAGGACGATATACCAAAGGTTTTGTTGCCGAGCAGCAGCAAGGCGGGCACGGTCAGTCCAATCAGGGGTCCGGCTACATACCAGGGCCAGGGTTGTTTAAGCCATTCAAGCATAAATGTAATTGTTTATGGTGCAATTTAAGCAATAAGCTTAAGTAATGAGAAGGCCCATCTTCAAACAAATAAGCAGTTGCTATTCAGGTTTAATAAGCTCTGCCTGTACTGCCAAATCTATGTAAAGGTCCACTGGGGTTATAAAAAAAATTATAAAATATTTCACTGAACTATAAAAATAGTTCTATATTTGAACTATAAAAATAGTTTATGAGACCTCTTACTAAGGCAGAAGAACAAATAATGAAGGTATTATGGAAGTTGGAAAGTGGGCTATTGATGGAAATAGTAAAAAATATGCCCAAACCACAACCACACAAAAATACTATTGCAACAGTCCTTAAAACAATGGTGGATAAGGGCTTTGTAGAAACTGAAAATGTTGGAAGGTTTTTCAGATACCGTCCGGTAATTACAAAAGAGCAATATTCAAAATCAACGCTGGATAATGTTGCAAAAGGATATTTTGAAGGATCTTTTACCAATGTTATTTCATTTTTGGTAGATGAAAACAAATTATTAGTTAAAGATCTGGAGCTTTTATTGCAACAAATAAAAAAAACTAAGAAATAGTATATGGATACATTAGCATCCTTCCTCATCAAATCAATTTTTGCCAGTGGTATTTTGTACCTCTATTATCAGGCTGCACTTAGGAATAAAAAATTTCATTCCTACAACAGGTTTTATTTGTTACTGTCAATAATGATTAGTCTTATAATTCCTTTCATAAATTTCAGATGGCTTTATATTGTGGAATCACAAAACACTCCGCTGACTACTTTTGTATCCATTGTAAATTCTCCGGCCATAAGCGGTCCAGCTAAGCTTTTTACTACCGGCGCTGTATTATTGTGCACTATTACATTTATAAGTGTTTTGTTGCTTTTTCTTTTAGCTTCAAAAATAATGTGGATTTATAGAATAAAGCGAATGAATACGAATACAAAAATGAGGGGATACACCTTAATTGAAACAGAAGTTAATCAGGCCCCATTTTCTTTTCTCAGCAATTTATTCTGGAAGCACGGGCTTTCTGCAACAGACATCAATGGGAAAAAAATTTTAAATCATGAGCTGACTCATATTATGCAATACCACACTTATGACAAATTATTTGCCCAAATTGTGTTTTGCATATTTTGGATGAACCCCTTTTACTGGTTAATACAAAGAGAGTTAAATACGATACACGAATTTATTGCAGATGCAGCTTCTGTTGAAAATGGCGATACAGCATCTTTTGCAAAAATGCTTCTTCATTCTCATAATGATGGCAGCTACCTTTCACCATCTCATTCCTTTTTTAATTCATCAATAAAACGCAGGTTAAATATGATTAGTTTATCAAACAAAACCCAATATTCCTATTTAAGGAAGATATTGGCACTCCCAATTACTTTGATTGTATTAGCCGTTTTGTCTGTCAGTGTTAAAGCGCAATCAGATACAAAAACAAATCTTCAAACAGCAAAAAAAATTCAGAAACCTATTGAAGATACTATTCCAAAATCCACTTCAAAACCTTCCAGGCAGAATTTGGAACCAATAACAGTAATCGGGCAAAAGTCAGACAAAAACCAAAGTCTGGTACCGATAACAGTAATCGGACATAAGTCAGATAAGAGCCAAAGTTTGGAACCAACAACAGTAATCGGACATAAATCAGATAAAAACCCAGGTTTGGAACCAATAACAGTAATCGGACATAAGTCAGACAAAAAGCAAAGTTTGGAACCAATAACCGTAACCGGGCAAAAACTATCGCCTAAAAACAAACGATAAAACGTCACATCTTTTCTTAAATACTGAGGCAGAAAATATCGTTGGTGCATAAGTCTCAAATTTTTCGATAACTCCACCAACACAAGAGAAAGCTATACCAAAATGTAGATTGTGTATTAAATGAAATGTCGTACAAAACTCCGCTTTGCAGGTTCTCACATTTTCAAATTTTCAAATTGCCAAATTGCCACATTCCCCCATTTTCACATTAAATCCTTATAACTGATCAACTGTATATTTAATTTTTTAATTAATGCTATGATCTCCCCATCTGTCCATATATCCACTACTCCCTGCCGGTCTGCGGCTACATCTTCATATCCGATATGATGTATGGCCCGCATTTCCGGCGTATCAAACGCGGG
>NZ_DAOMOZ010000080.1:0-18955 GCF_035444585.1 Agriterribacter sp. | reverse complement strand
TTGCTTCAGCAGCCAGGAATTTGTTCTTGTCCAAATAAATATCAGGAGAAGCCAACCGTGCTTCAAGCGTTGTTTTTTGCTCAGTAAGTGCAGCAATTCTTTCCTCGGCCTGCTGCAGGTTTTTTTGCCGCTTCTGCAGCTCTTTTTTTAATTCTTTATCAATTGGTGCGTTCGTTGGCGGCCCGGGAAGATCCGCAGGCTTTTGCTTTTCAGTTGCTTTCTTTTCTTCCGGCAAGGCTTTTTTTCCCTGGTGTTTTACAGCTACACCGTTTGCTTTTAGCGCTTCTGCTTTTTTTCGTTCTTTCCATTCCATCCATTCTTCATAGCCGCCGGCAAAATCTTTGATCTCATAATTTTCAATTTCCCAGATCCGGTTAGCGGCTTTCGAAATAAAATGCCTGTCGTGGCTTACCATGATCAGGCTGCCCTGGTAGCGGTTCAACGCTTCAATCAACAGGTCAATAGAAAGCAGGTCCAGGTGATTGGTAGGCTCATCCAACAGTAAAAAATTGGCTTTGCTTACCATGGTTTTTGCCAGCGCCACGCGTGCTTTTTCACCACCGCTCAGTACTTTAATTTTCTTCTCAACATCGTCGCCGCTAAACAAAAAACATCCCAGCAGCGTTCTTAATTCCTGCTCTGTTTTCCGGCTTCCGCAGTTTTTCATTTCTTCCAGGATGGTTTGCTGCACATTAAGCGCTTCCAGCTGGTGCTGCGCGTAAAAGCTCTCTTCTGCATTGTGCCCCCACACCCTTTCTCCTTCGAAAGGCTCTGTGCCCGCTACGATCCTGAGCAGGGTTGACTTTCCTTTACCGTTGGCACCTATCAGCGCAATTTTATCGCCACGGTTAATTTCAGCGGATGTATTTTCAACGATCTTAATATCGCCAAAACTTTTACTCAGGTGCTTTAAAGTGCAGATTATTTTCCCCGGTACTTTATCCAACTGGAAATTGATCTTTATTTCAGGGCGGTCAACCGATACATCTTCAATACGGTCTAACTTATCCAGTCGTTTTATAGCGCTTTGCGCTGCCGCGGCTTTGGTGGCTTTGGCACGAAACCTTTCTATAAACCTTTCCTGCTGCCTGATATATTCCTGCTGGTTCTCAAAAGCGCGCTGCTGCAATTGCAGCCGCATTTCTTTTTCTGTTTCATAAAAGTCAAAATTACCATTGTAAAAATGCAGTTGCTGCTGATACAGCTCCACGATCCTGGCAACCATGCGATTCAAAAAATACTTGTCGTGGCTTACAATTACAACGGCCCCTTTATAATGCAGGAGATATTTTTCAAGCCATTCAATGGAGGGAAGATCAAGGTGGTTGGTAGGTTCATCCAGCAACAGCAGATCGGGCTGCTGCAATATCATTTTAGCCAGCAGCACCCGCATTCGCCATCCGCCGCTGAATTCTTTGTAAGACCGCTGCAGGTCGCTGTTGGCAAAGCCCAACCCCTGCAATACTTCTTCGGTTTGATGATAGATATTGTAGCCGCCCAGCATTTCCAGCTCCTGCAGCTTATCGGAGTATTCGTGGAGCAGGGCTTCATCCTCATGTTCTTTTTCGAGCCGGTTACCCAGGATCTCAATTTCCTTTTCCAGCAATAATATTTTTTCAAAAGCGCCAAGCGCAACCCGCAGTATAGGCTCATTGGTATCAAAGCTCAGCAGATCCTGGTGAAGGTAACCAATAGTAGTGCCCCTGCCTCTTTCCACGCTGCCCGATGAAGGGAGGTATTCACCCACCAATACTTTCAGTAAAGTTGATTTTCCTGTGCCATTGTACCCGATCAGCCCTATTCTTTCGCCGGGCTGTATATGCCAGGTGGCGTCCCGTACAATGGTCCTCGCACCAAATTCAAAAGTCACATCCTGCAATCCTGCCAGCATAGCTCCAAAGAATAAACTTTATTTTTTTATAGAATCATCCGGAGTGGCTCCGGGGCTGTCTGTTTTTATTACAGCAGGCGTTTCGGGATCAACAGCAGGTTCTTTATACTTTCCTTCAATAAAACCAAGATAATTCTGTACCCTGAACGTCTGGTCAATCTCACTGTACAACGTACGCTGCTTTGCGCTTAATCCTTCGGGGTCCTGCAGGCGCTGCATCATTTCCTGAACCGACATATTCCCCAGGGCTGCATAGTAGCTCAACTGCTGGTCAATGTCTTTTTTCAGATCCTTCAATACCCTGTCGCCCAGTTCTTTATAATCGGCTTCATACGCGGCTTCCATTACAGAGATGCCAACAATATTATGCTGGTTACCGCGACTTACCATGGCATAAGGCATATTGACCACGTTGATCCCTTTATCGCTTTTTTCAAGTAATTTTTTCGCCTCTTCCTTCCTGCCATCCCTGGCCATGCTTTCGGCCGCATTGGCATAAGCCTGCCGTATGGTCAATAAATGGCGGCGATTCTCTTCATCAAAGTATACGCCCGGCAGGTTGGCATTGCCGAATGCAAACTTTTTCATCATGTTTTCAAAAGCCGCATCGTTGTTTACATTGTTGCTTGCGTTATCCTGCCGGGGCTGAACCGGCACCAGGCGGTAGCTGAGCCCGTCGGCACGTAAATACTGCGAAAATCCAAGCTCATTGAACGGAGCCGTAAAATATACAGGACGTTTCCAGTTATTGGCGGCAATTACATTTAAAACAGCAAGATCATTCTTCATCAGCGCGTTTTTTCCCTGGGGAAGATCAAACCGCAATTCATCTACAACGGTATCACCCGCATTCACCGTTCCGTTCTCCCGCACCAGCGCGCTGTCAACAGGTATACTGAACTTCCTTACAGGAAAAGTATTGAACACATTGTCTGCACCGTAGGTCATGGTATAAGCCGGGTCATCGCTGCCAATAATTTTGGTTAATACCTCACCAAGATATACATACTGGTTCTGGGGTATATTGGGACTGGCCTGAAAGTATACAACATTGCGTTTATCGCCTTCTGTTTTTTCGGGGCCCCATAACAAATCTATAGGCTCACTGTCATTTACCTTATAACGCATCTGGTTAATGTACCAGTCAATACCCAGCAGGCTGTAATTTACCACCCTTATATCGCGCCGTATACCTTCTACCTCCTGGGCATACCACAACGGGTAGGTATCATTATCACCAAACGTAAAAAGCACGGCATTGGGGGCGCAGCTTTCGAGATAGTCTTTCGCCAGGTCGCGGGCCAGCTCCTTTTTGCTCCTGTCGTGGTCATCCCACTCCTGGAAACCCATTATTACGGGAACGGCCAGTGTACAGATCACCGCTGCCGCATAACCCGCCAGCCTGGCATTCATTACCTTTTCAAACCATTGCTTTACCATCATTACACCAATGCCAATCCATATGGCAAAAGCATAATAAGAGCCGGCAAAAGCATAATCCCGTTCACGGGGCTGGGGGCCGGCCGCATTCAGGTAAAACACAATAGCAAAGCCGGTAAAGAAGAACAATAAAAAGCTTACTAAAAAATCTTCGCGGTGGTGGCGGTAATGGAAGAACAAACCGATAAGCCCCAATATTAAAGGCAAAGCAAATAATTTATTATTGGCCTTATTGTTCTTAATGCTGTCGGGCAGCTTCGACTGGTCGCCCAAAAACAAATTGTCGATAAAGGAAATACCTGTAATCGTATTGCCGTCCCGCACATTGCCGATTCCCTGCAGGTCGTTTTGCTTACCGATGAAATTCCATCCAAAATACCGCAGGTACATCCATCCTATCTGGTAACCGAAGGCCCATCTGATATTGTCCATATAGGTGGGTTTTTCATCCTTGTCGAGTCCAAGCCAGCTCCTGTAATAATTGGCATGCCCCTGGTCGTTGCTGGCATCCCATATACGGGGCAGAAACATCATATCATCAGGCTCATATACATATTCAAAATTTTTGCCGATGTTAATATACTTTTTATCGCCTTTCTGCCAGCGGTAACCTTTTTCCTTGATCATTGGTGTACCATCAGGATTCGTTTGAACTTCGGCGGCAAAGGTTTGACCATATATCAACGGGAAATCACCATATTGTTCACGTCCAACATAGCCCACCAAACTCATGGGATTATCTACATTATACATATCCACCGAAGGGTTGGCGGCAGAGCGGATCATGGTAGTAAGATAGGTAGAGTAACCGATAAGTATAAACGCAAAACACCAGAGTCCCAGCTTAAGAAAATCCAGTATTTTAACCCTGCTGTGGTAAGCAGCATATACCGCCAGTGCCGTACCGCCTGCAAACAGCAGGAAGGACAGGAAAGAGGTAATGTAAGGGAACGAGAACAGGAAAATAAAAACAGAAAGCCAGATCGCAAACCCGGTGAAATTATTGATCAGTTTATCTGCCCTGCGGATACCTATTACAATCACAGCTGCCAGTAAAATAAAATAAGTGGCAAAGCCCGTAAAGAAAGGCAGTCCAAGCCCGTTCACAAACCACCGGTCAAATATGCCCGAGCCGGTGATGGTATACTGTATCACAAACTTTTGCACAAACCCTGTAATGATACAGCCTACTATAAAAGCCCAGAAGATGCCCCAGGGCGTGGTTTTGTAGCGGCGGAAATAATATACCATTACAATGGCAGGAATGGTAAGCAGGTTAAGCAGGTGAATGCCTATGGATAAACCGATAACAAAGAACAGCAGTACGATCCACCTGTCGGAGCCGGGCTCATCGGCATTGTGCTCCCACTTTAAGATCATCCAGAATACCAGTGCCGTCAAAAACGATGAAAAAGCATATACCTCCCCTTCCACGGCGCTGTACCACATGGAGTCGCTGAAGGTAAATGCCAATGCGCCCACAACGCCTGCAGCCATTATGGTAAAAATTTTTTCGGCGTTCAATGTAGCATGTGCTTTCTGGTATATTTTACGGGTAAAATGAGTGATCGTCCAAAAAAGGAACAATATGGTAAAGCCGCTGGCTAAAGCGCTCATGATGTTCACCGCTTTGGCTGCGGTAAGCGGGTTATCGCCGAACAATACTATAAAAATACGGCCAATGATCACGAACAGGGGCGCTCCCGGCGGATGCGGTATTTGCAGCTTAAAGCAACTGCTTACAAATTCACCGCAATCCCAAAGGCTCCCGCCTGCTTCTGCCGTTAAAATATATACGGCGCAGGCAATGATGCAAACCATCCATCCGGTAATGTTATTGACCTTGTTGAAATTCATATTAGTACTGTCTTTTATAAGATTGGCAAACCTACACGAATTTTAATAAGCTACAAAAACCGCTGTAATGAATTTGGCTATCCTTATCACATTTTTACCCCCGGAGCCGGTAGCGAGAGGTATTTTTAAATTGGCGATCAGCTATCGGCTTTCAGCTTTCAGCTATTGCTCATAGCTCAAAGCTGGCGGCTCATGGCTGTGAATGGTGAAACGTGAAAGATGGAATTTTGTGTATTCCTTCGGATTTAGGATCTACGACTTCGGGTTTGCAATTTCTCCGCGCCGGCGGACAAGCCTGGCCTTTGCTTTCGCGATTTGGGCTTTGTATTTCATCAGATTTCGTTACGTGCATGCAGCATATCACTTCGGATCTGGTCTTACCGGCATTAATGTTTAAAATTTGCATCATTGTTTCATTTTTTATATACCTTTGGGCATACTATTTCGTGCATCTTGTTTAAACGGGTTACATCATATCGCTTCTGCATTGCGCTGCTGCTGCTGATCAGCTTTTCGGCAACGCAATTTCCTTTTGAGCTTTTCCACAATCACGGCGCCGCCATTGTTTGTAATGACTACCCGAAAGGAAAGGACATATGCCAGCATAAATCGCATCTTGCTACAAAAAAGGATCATTGCCTGGCGTGCAGCATCCATGTGGAAAAAGTTTTCCTGTTCACCACCCCCCTCCCGGAAAACAACAACTGCAACGGTTTGCTGATTCACCATCTATCTTCCGTTGCAGTACATTCCGGTACGCCGGAACATACCACGCTGAGGGGGCCTCCATATATCATAGCATAGATAATGTATTGACCCGTCATCTCCTCTGAACGAAACAATAAGCACCTGCAAACATTACTATCGGTACTGTTGATATATTTTTTACCAGGCAGCGTTATTGCGTTTAACAGGAGTATTCCTCATCATTCAAAGCATATTATTTTGAGACTCTGTCATATCTGTTTCCTCCTTCTGTTTATTGTATTGCTGCAACACCAGGGTTCGGCACAAACGAAAACCATCCCGGGTGAAGCTGCAAAAAACAGCCGGACTGCCCCTGTCAAAGCATCTGTTTCGGGCAGGATAAGCGACGCCGGCACAGGAGAACCGCTGCCGGGAGCTTCGGTATATTTTGCCGACGCTAAAACGGGAGCCATCACCAATGCAAACGGCGAATACACGATAAGAAATATTGCAGCGGGAAGCTATCTTATTGAAGTTTCTTTTGTGGGATACAGCAGCATTACGGAACATATACGGCTTTCCGGCGACCTGCAAAAAGATTTCGCTTTGTGGCCTGCTGTTCTTGAAAATGAAGGTGTAACCGTTACCGGCGTTTCTACGGCCACCAAGATCAGAAGAACCCCCACACCGGTAACCATTGTAAGCAAAAGAGAGCTTACCCAGGTAACTGCAAGCAACCTCATTGATGCGCTGAGCAAAAACCCCGGGGTTTCGCAGGTCTCCACCGGCCCATCCATTTCAAAACCCGTTATAAGAGGATTGGGGTATAACCGGGTGGTTGTGCTCAATGATGGCATCCGCCAGGAAGGCCAACAATGGGGTGATGAACACGGTATTGAAATAGACGAATACAGCGTACAGAAGGTGGAGATATTAAAAGGTCCCGCTTCTCTTATTTACGGGAGCGATGCAATGGCCGGCGTGATCAATATTTTAACCAATACACCTGCAGCGGAAGGAACGATAAAAGGAAATGTAATGGCAAACTACCAGACCAACAACAGGCTCCGGGGTTTTGGCGCCAGGCTGGCAGGCAATAAAAACGGTTTGAACTGGAACCTGTACGGCTCATTTAAAGGAGCGCAGGATTATAAAAACAAATACGATGGTTATGTATTCAATTCAAAGTTCAATGAAAAGAACCTGGGAGGATACATTGGTTATAACGGAAGCTGGGGCTACAGTCATGTTATCGTAAGCAGCTTTGACCAGGAGCCCGGACTTATAGAAGGTGACCGTGATGAACTTACCGGAAAATTCATCCGTGAAATAAATAACAATGGCGAAGCAGAAACAAGAATAGCGGAAGACGGTGATTTTTCGGGCATTCACCCCGACATACCCCGGCAGCATATTCAACATTTTAAAGTTGCCGCTGATAACAGGTTCAATGTCGGGAACGGCAAGCTCTCTGTTAATCTCGGCTTTCAAAACAACAAAAGAAAAGAATTCGCAGATGTGCTCGCTCCCGGCACGCCCGAATTGTTTTTTGATCTCAATACATTTACCTATAACCTGCAATACCACCTGCCGGACAACAACAAATGGGAAACCGCTGTTGGTATTACCGGTATGCAGCAAAGCAATAAAAACAAAGCGGAGGAAGTGCTGATACCCGAATATCATTTGTTTGATGTGGGGGCTTTTGTATACACCCAACGCAATTATGATCGCTTTACCATAAGCGGTGGGATACGTTTTGACAACAGGACCGTTGATTCGAAGAAACTGGAAGAAAACAATGAAACGAAGTTTGAAGGTTTTACCAGGTCTTTCCGGAATGTTTCAGGGAGCGCCGGCATCAGCTACGAAGCCGGTAAGGCCACAACCCTGAAGCTGAACATAGCAAGGGGGTTCCGTGCGCCGGGCATTGCCGAGCTGGCTTCCAATGGTACGCATGAAGGCACCAACCGGTATGAATACGGCGACCGGCATTTACGATCCGAAACCAGCCTGCAGGCCGATATAGGCGCAGAGGTGAACACGGAGCACCTTTCGTTGAACGCAACCGGTTTTGTGAACACCATTGATCATTTTATTTTTTACAGGAAGCTCTCCGGTGTTAACGGCGGGGATTCGCTGGTGAACGTGGATGGGGAAGATATAACCGCTTTTACATTTGACCAGGCAAAAGCCCTGCTGTACGGGGCAGAGTTATACATTGACATTCATCCCCACCCCCTGGACTGGCTGCATTTTGAGAACACTTTTTCCTATGTAAGGGGCACATTTAACCAGCCGATAGAAGGGGTAAAGAACATTCCTTTTATACCGGCCGCACGGCTCATCACACAATTAAAAGTTGAATTCCTGAAGAAAGGGAAACGGATCAGCAACCTTTCCATCAGTACTGAACTGGATAATACGTTCAGGCAAAGCAAGGCGTTTACCGCTTATGATACCGAAACGCCCACAAACGGTTATTCGTTGTGGAACGCCTTTATCGGAGCGGATATCATGCACCGCAAAAAAACATTGTTCTCTGTTTTCCTCACCGGCAATAACCTGGCCAACACCGCTTATCAGAATCATTTAAGCAGATTAAAGTATACGGCTGTAAACAATGTTACCGGCCGGCAGGGGGTATATAATATGGGGAGGAATTTTAGTGTGAAGATCAACGTGCCCTTATCGTTTTAGAGCATGCACCAGCTACCGGATAACACCAGTTATGAAGCAAAGGCCGCTTATACAGCGGCTTTTTTGCTAAAGCAGATCCTATAAGCAAAGCGAAGACAGGTTCCTCCAAACTGCCAATGACAGTTCATGGTTGAACGTGTAGTGCAGAAGCTGCCTCCTTGTTCCACTGCTTGTCGTGCCGAGCCCGCCGCCGCGGCGGAGCGAAGCATCTGAATTGTGAATGAGAGCTGTAATAAAATGACCGGAGTGAAATAGATCCCTCCTTCGTCGGAATAACAGGCTGCGGTGCTACTATCTGCCTGTTAGAAAAATGTACGGCAGCATTAAATTGACGAGGATTCCTGCGATAGTCCAATCCCTATCCTTTTGCTTCACACTCCCTCTATAAGCCCTGGTACATGTCTCCACGTACCAGGGCGATTGAATTCAGAAGAAACAGGTATTTCTCTAAAAAAAGCAGATTTGTTGTTGATTTGTTAAAACAATTTTGCATATTGTACTGCAAATAAAAGCATAGTCTTGCAACCCATATGACAATCAGTGGTTTTACAATAGTCCGGAATGCTACAAAACTATATTACCCGGTGAAAGAGTCTATTCAATCCATTCTTCCCCTGGTAGATGAATTTGTTGTGGCTTTAGGAAATTGCGATGAAGATGATAACACTTTAGAGGAGATTCAAAGCATAGGATCCGACAAGATAAAAATTATTCATACGGTATGGGATTTAGAAAAATACCCTAACGGCACCGAGTATGCCCGCCAAACCGATATAGCGAAGAACGAATGTAAGGGCGATTGGCTTTTTTATCTGCAAAGTGATGAAGTGATTCATGAAAAATACCTTCCTGTCATAAAAAAGCGGTGTGAAGCATTTCTGCATGATAAAGATATTGAAGGATTACTTTTTGATTATAAACATTTTTGGGGAGATTATGATCATTATATTGAATCTCACGGATGGTATGCAAAAGAGATAAGGATCATCCGGAACCTGCCCTACATCCATTCATGGGGTGATGCCCAGTCATTCCGGAACATCCCGGATTTTGACGGGGTTAACTATCATCAGAAAAAAGGAACCTATAAACTACGTGTAGCCGGCGCCGGGGCATGGGTGTATCATTATGGATGGGTTCGTCCGCCCCGCTATATGCAAACAAAGCAGAAAGCATTCACCGCCATTTATAAAGGAAATGCTTTCGCCGAAAACAATTTCGGGAATGGAGACCAGGAATTCAACTTTGGGAATCTTGATAAATTGAATATTTTTAATGAAAAACACCCCAAAGTAATGGAGAATATGATTAACAGGTTTGACTGGCAGGATAAGTTACATCCAAATATCTCTCCTGATCCCAGGGTAAAGCATAAACATGAAAAATTGAAAAACCGCCTGCTGTCATATGTCGAAAAAAACCTGTTGAACGGCAACCAGATCTTTAGCTTTAAAAACTATACCCTCGTCAAGCGGTAAGGATAACGAACAGGACTAAGCCGGAAGATACCGGTACGGCCCCATTTCCTCAACGCCAATTATATACTTATATACTTTATGTTCAAATTTGTAAAACGAGCCTTCAACAAAAAAAAAGCCCGTAGGATAACACAGGAATATTCCTATAAGATTGACAACTTTCTTTTGCCGGAAGAAGGAGAAATACAGTTTGCCAACTGGCTGAACCCGCTTGTAAAATCCAAGACCCTCACACAATCTGAAGTTAATTTCTACAGGAAGTTCATTAAAAAGGGGGACCTTGCAATTGATATAGGCGCAAATATCGGCGACACCACAGTTCCCATGGCATTGGCCGCCGGGAAAGAAGGCCTCACACTTGGCTTTGACCCCAACCCTTATGTGTTTAAAATTTTAGAAGCGAACGCCAGGCTCAATCCCGATAAAGTAAACATTGTACCTCTTCCGTATGCCATCACAGAAAAAGAAAGTGAGTTCTTTTATAATTCTTCGGAGGCATCATTTGCCAACGGAGGTATCCAGGAGATAGACAAAGGATACCACGGTAAATACGCATTGCAGCAAAAAATCAAAGGCATAAGGCTATCCGATTTCTTACGTACACATTATCCTGAAGAAATGAAGAAGCTCTCTTTTATAAAGGTAGATGCTGAAGGGTTGGATAGTGTGATCCTGAAATCTGTAAAGGATCTTATAGAGGCCTTTAAGCCGCTGGTTATTGCGGAATGCTTTACAAGATCTTCAAAAGAAGAACGGTATGATCTTTTTAATACGGTGGCTTTACCCGGTTATAAAGTATACAAGTTTGATGATTTTGATGAAAACGCGCCCACAACATTAATTTCCGGTAAAGAAGAAATGACCAACTGGAAAACCTTCAACCTCTATGCTATATATGGCGGATAACCGGTCAGTACCTGCAACCGGGTGTTCTACAAGCGGATATCACCATCCACCTGCTAAAAAAGGGTCATGCGGCTAATACAGGAAAACTTATTAGCTCATTGGTTGCCGGTCATCCCGCCGGTGACAACACCAGGCGGGGGCGGAATTGAAGAAAAAGTTTTGAATGGAAACCGGTTTCTTACTTTTAAAAATTATACACTGGTCAAAGTGTAAGTGATAAAAATTGTTTAGCTCATTAAGCGTACCTCCTTTTATCAGTTATGACGGAAAAAATAAGTATTATCACTGCTATTCATAATGGTATAAATTTTAATAAAATATACCTGGCTTCAATACAGCGAAATACCTGCAATCCTTATGAACTAATTATAATTGACAATTGTTCAACGGATGGCAGCAGCGCACTGTTTAAAAATGCCGGAGCTATTGTAATAGAGAATACCAGGAACTATTCTTATCCCCATTGCCAAAACCAGGGTATTAAAGCCGCAACCGGAAGCTATTTGTTTTTCTTAAACAACGATTTGGTTGTTTCTCCTGACTGGAATAAACGATTAATAGAAATTGCCCAATTCCACCGGCTTGACCTTATATCAGCCAAAGGCATAGAAAATATGGGTGATAAAAAGCTTGATAAAAAGTTTAAGAAGAGATGGAAAACAACTAAAAACTTGTTAATGATTTTCGGCTTTGGTGAAAACAATCTCAGCTTAATGCATAAAGTAATGTATGGAAACTGGGAGAGGTTCTGCGAAAAGCAATACACCCAATATGGCACTACAGTAGTAGAAGGCATTTTAGGAAACAATGTGATGATAACGCGAAAAGCTATTGATAAAATCGGGTTCTGGGATGAACGCATCCAGTCTGGAGATTTCGATTTGTTTATGCGCACTAAAAAATATAGCCTGGAGTATGGTGACATTAAACCCTGCCATGTTGCATTAGGTGTATACATACATCATTTTATCCGGATGACATCAAAGTATGGCAAAAAAAAACCCACACCCTTTGCAGACAAAGATTCACTTATCAGTCTTTGGGATAAATGGAACGAACAAGAGATAGCATTGTATGGATTGCCTGAAAATAAATAAACAATCCCGGGATCAGGAGTTATTGCATCTTTTAATTATTGATTTAATATATCCAACCTGCATTGTATTTCTTACAACGACGCACTCAGCGTAAGCTAAAAGGCACTTCAATGTGTTCCTTGGCGCCGGACAATTGTGCTTGCCTAAGACAAATATAAAGTATGTGCCTGGTATACCGGGTTTACCGCGTTCATTGACTCCTCCGTTGAATGGGAAAAAGTGATGAAGATGGTAGACAGGATAAACCTCATGAGCTACCACCTGGTGAATGGATATACCACGGTAAGCGGGCATCATACACCGTTGTATTCCACGCCGCAGCAAAAAGAATCTACAGATCATGGCGTACAGATGATGCTTGCCAAAGGCGTGCCTGCCGATAAAATTGTTGTTGGCGCTGCCTTTATGCCAGGCTCTACAAAGTAACGGATACCATTAACAACGGACTGTACCGGAGCGGCAGGCTTTAAAGGCTTTCTCTTATAACCGGTATGCCGACTCATTAACCGCTGCCAATGGCTTTACCCAATATTGGTACAGCACCGCCCGGGCACCCTATGCCTTTAACCCGCAAAGAAAATTACCGGCTTCCTACGATGATACCCGCTCTGTTCAGCTAAAAACAAAATACGTGCTGAAGCATAAGCTCAATGGCATTATGTTCCGGCAACTGGCGGAAGATAAGCTGAGAGACGGATTATTGGATGCTATTGATAAGGCAAAGCGGGAGGAGTAAATATTCAACCAGTTGGACGGGGGTAGGCAACGGGAGCAAAGGAAATACATTTAAGCCCCGTCAAACAACGATCCCATCCTGATCTCGTTATCCACAAGCTGCAGCTTATATTCATTATCAGCCACACCGTAAGTGGTTATAAACGCTAAAAGCAATCCTTTTCCGGGGGAAATGCTTTCCCGGAAAGCGGTTATTTTTTGCTGTAAAAGTTGGTTATACCGCTTATCAATAACAAACTGCTTTATATTGAATTTTACCTCGCAGATATGGATGGTGTTATCGCTCCGGTCAAGTAAAAGATCTATCTGGGCACCGTCTGCCTGTTTACTGCCTGCACGATACCAGGAACAGTAAGCAACGCTGATACCCGATATACCCAGCGCTTTTTTGATCTGTGGAATATGCTTCATGCACACATTTTCAAAAGCATACCCGCACCACGCTATATATTTTCCTGTTTTACTGATCGTGAGCCAGTCATTTTTACTGTTCTTACCTCTCATAAACCTTAAATAAAACAGCGAAAACTCATCCGCCAGGCGATAAAGGCTTTCCTTCTTTTTTTTATCAAAAGGCTCTGTCTTTTCAACAAAGCCGCTCTCTGTCAATTCTTCAAGCACAGCCGTGAGGCCGCCTCCTGTCACCAAATCCCCGGTGGCCAGCAGCTCATTCCTGGTCAGTCCCTTATTTTTTTTAGCCAGGGCCTGTATCACATGCACGTGCTTTTCATAATTAGTGAACAGCGCTGCATACAAGTTCTGAAATTCATCTGCCAGCAGGCCGTTAGGCGCAAAGCAGGTATTATTGATTGTCTGGTGCAAACTTTCTCCCCGCTTAATGGCATTCAGGTAATGTGGTATGCCCCCGGTTACCATGTACAGTTGCAGTACCTGGTAATCGCTGAAGCGGATATTCCTGTGTTGCAGGTAATCTTTGGTTTCTTTTAAGGTAAAAGGCAGCAATCTTATCCGCTGTGTGATCCTGTTATGTAACCCTCCCTTGTTGTTGACTATCTTTTTGATCATCCAGGAAGCTGCAGAACCGCATATCACCGCGAGTATATCCGGCCTGTCGGAAAGATATATATTCCAGAAATACCCAAAGGCAGAAAGAAACCCCGATTTATGCGTGTCGAGCCAGGGCAACTCATCAAAAAAAATAACTTTTTTACCTTTCGTTTTAACCGCATCAAAGCATTCACGAAGCATAATAAAAGCCTGCTGCCAGTTGGCGGGCGGCTGAAGCTGGCGATTGGCGGGAAACCAGGTGTTCAATTGCTGCTGAAAATTGGCAAGCTGCGTGCGCGTGTTGCCACCACATTCCCCGCTGCAGGAAAATGTAAGGTGACCGGCGTAATAATTTTTTATCAGGTAAGTTTTGCCCACCCGTCTTCTTCCGTAGATGGCCAGCAGTTCCGGACGATCGCTTTTCAGCAACTGCTCCAGTATTTTCATTTCTGCTATCCGGCCTATGATCGTATGCTTCATCCCTTTTTATTACCTGCCAAAAGTAGCAAAAAAACTATAGATTTGGCAACTAATAAAAATTATTACCTGCCAAAAGTGTATTAAAAAGGAAGATTTGGCAACCAATAACTGATCCTGTTCTTAACCGGTATTTAAACTTCGATGGATTTCGCTTCATACGCAAAAGCGCTTCTATTTGTAATAGCTATTCTTTATGCTTCAATTTATATAAGCAATACATCTTTTATTTTGCTGCCATTGCAGGGAGCAACAGAACTATGATCCAATTTACTCGGCATTTTGCACCTGCTCCCGCAGTAGCATTTCCACAGCCGAAGTAACAATAGCACCACAGCTCAATCGAAGCCCTTCCCCGGAAATATTGGGATTTTACGCCCGCCCGCCCGATTGAATCATTCAGGCGGACGTTACTTTTTTTGTGGAAAAAAATAACAAAACAACCTTACAGCTTTATATTTGTAATGCTGCCCTTTTAACCATTCAACAACATCTATATGAACAAATATCTCCCGGCGGCGTGCATCGCGCTGAATATGCTCTGTATTGCAGCATCCGCCCAAACCGGCAACAATAAAAAGAACATTTCGGTAATTGCCTATTATGCAGGAAGAGCCGACAGGATTGACAGCTTTGAAGTAGAAAAGCTCACCCACATCATTTTCTGCTTTTGCCATTTAAAAGGCAACCGGCTGCATATCGGGAGAGCACGTGACACCGCCGCCATTCACAAAATGGTTGCGTTGAAAAGCAGGAACCCGGCCTTGAAAGTCATCCTGTCGCTGGGGGGCTGGGGCGGCTGCAAAACCTGTTCGCCCGTGTTTTTAACAGCAGAGGGAAGAAAAGAATTTGCCCGGTCTGTAAAAGAAGCCAATGATTATTTTGGTACGGATGGCATTGACCTCGATTGGGAATACCCGGCCATCGTGGGACATCCCGGCCATCCTTTCGATCCCGGAGACAAGCCCGCCTTCACCCAACTGGTAAAAGAGCTCCGGAAGCAGCTCGGCAAAAAGCATGAGATCAGCTTTGCCGCCGGCGGGTTTACCGCGTTCATTGACTCCTCTGTTGAATGGAAAAAAGTGATGAAGATGGTAGACAGGGTAAACCTCATGAGCTACGACCTGGTAAATGGCTATACCACCGTGAGCGGGCATCATACACCGTTGTATTCCACGCCGCAGCAAACAGAATCTACAGATCATGGGGTGCAGATGATGCTTGCCAAAGGAGTGCCTGCGCATAAAATTGTTGTGGGCGCTGCTTTTTATGCCAGGCTGTATGAAGTAACAGATACCATTAACAATGGCCTGTACCGGAGCGGCAGGTTCTTAAAGGCTTTCTCTTATAACCGGTATGCCGACTCATTAACCGCTGCCAATGGCTTTACCCAATATTGGGACAGCACCGCCCGGGCACCTTATTCCTTTAACCCGCAAAGAAAATTACTGGCTTCCTACGATGATACCCGCTCTGTTCAGCTAAAAACGGAATACGTGCTCAAGCACCGGCTCGATGGCATTATGTTCTGGCAACTGGCGGAAGATAAGCTGAGAGACGGGTTATTGGATGCGATTGACAAAGCAAAGCGGGGGAGCAAGTAGCTTATACACGACTATCCACCACCAGGTACCTTGTGCTTCTTCCGCCTTGCGGGCCTTTTACAAGTATGCCTTTGGCAACAAGGTCATTAATATCACGTACAGCGGTATCGGTAGAGCTGCCGGTGATCTTCGCCCAGTTGGACGAAGTAATATGACCCTGGTAGCCGTCTAAAATTTTATTCAGCATTACCCGTTGCCGTGTATTCAGGGAAAGCCCCATGTGTTTTTTCCAGAATTCCGCTTTCCGCATCACCACCGCCAGCTCATCCCTGCTGGCATCCATTGCCCTGCCCAGGCATTGCAGGAACCATTCCAGCCAGGCGGTAATATCTATTGAGCCTTTTTGAGTCATCTCAAGTGTATGGTAGTACCGGCTACGCTCTTTACGGATCTGGGCAGACATACTGTAGAACCGTAACCCCGATCCGTCTGCCCTGGCAAGCTGCAGGTCGGTGATGGCGCGGGCTATACGCCCGTTACCGTCATCAAAAGGGTGTATGGTTACAAACCAAAGATGAGCAATGGCAGCTTTGAGCAGCATGTCCATATCATCGCTGTTGTTGAACCATTGCAGAAAGCCGAACATTTCATCAGGAACCAAAGCCGCCTCCGGGGCCTGGAAATGCACTTTCTCTCTTCCCATCATGCCCGATATTACCTGCATAGGATGCTGCGGAGGATTGTTGCGCCAGTTGCCGGTTACAATAGGTGTAATGCCGCTCCTTCCTGTAGGAAAAAGCGCCGCATGCCAGTTGAACAATCGCTCTGCTGTGAGCTGCTGTGCGTAGTGAGTGGTAGCATCCAGCATCATATCCACGATGCCCTCCACATGCCGGTCTGCAGGAGCAACACCGCCGGCTTCCAACCCAAGTCTTCTCGCCACAGACGAGCGCACCTGTGCCACATCGAGTATTTCGCCTTCAATTTCGCTCGACTTTATAATATCAAGCGTTACCGTTTGCAGGTTGGCTTCTGCCTGCAAAGCAAACCCCAATGCCGACATGCGACCGAGCAGCCATGCCTGCTTAACCCTCAGCTCAGCCAGCAAAGAAGCCGTAACAGCAGCATCCCACCTGAAATGCGGCCATTCTTTTAACTGGTAAATATAGGTTGCCGACCTCTGCATTTGCGGTAAATATAGCCTTTATTTACCGCATAATTTGATATTTGCCGTATATTTTGCGGCGACTAAACTAAATCATTACCGATTTTTATTGGCGTGGTATCTTCATCAGCACTGCCCGGGCGCCCTATTCCTTTAACCCGCAAAGAAAATTACTGGCTTCTTACGATGATGCCCGCTCTGTTCGGCTAAAAACGGAATACATGCCGGAGCACGGGCTCAGTGGCATTATGTTCTGGCAACTGGCGGAAGATAAGCTGAGAGACGGGTTATTGGATGCTATTGATAAGGTAAAGCGGGGGAGTAAGGATTCAACCAGCTATGTTTCACGTCCGTCCGACCGTTTCATCCCGGCGGGCAAAGCGCGCAGAGGAGCAACGACGCAGGGAGCTATAATTGAATGTAATCAGCATTTTACACCTGCGCCCGCAGCAGCATTCCCACAGCCGAATTCACGGTAATACCAAAGCTCAATCAATCCCGCTTTTTGCGTTACTTTTTTCCGCAAAAAAGTAACGGAAAAAAGCAAAAGGCTGGCGGTACAGAAAAACATATCGAATACATTAAGAAGCCTTCTTAACATAAATGATCGGCTCCCCTAACTGAGCCTCCAGTTTAGCAATCGTTTTAAGTGTAAGATTATGATTGCCTTTAAGCCATTTATTGATTTCTGATGGTCTCTTATTCAGCTTTTCGGCCAGGTCTTTTTGGGTGTAGCCTTTAGCCTTAATAAGCTCGTTGATCCTTATAACAATATCGGTATACTGACGCACAAAAATGCGCAACTCTTCCGGTGTTTCGCTTTGTATTTTCTTTGCAACTTTGCTTCTCATAAAATGCTTTTTTACAAAATAATTCCATTATCCCCCGTTCGCTGCTGTCAGCTTTAATTAGGAAAATCGGGCTAAGCTTAAATAAACTAATACTGTTTGCCTGGACGACAAAACTTTTGAAGGCAGCCTTATAGAGCAGTATAACGGAGCTTTTGCTTATACCTCTTAAAAGAAATCAGATAATTGATTGAGTTCTATTTTTCTAACTTCAAAAAATACGCCATTCAAATGATCAAAATCACTATCGGTTGTTACAAGTTGCAGATCAAGTAACCCGGCAAGTGATGCTATCCAAAGGTCGTTTTTACCCATATTTCTGGGTGTAAGAAAATTATATTCTCCGAATAACGGGTTACGCCTTTGTGTCAAAAAGCAAATGCATACCCGTCATTTATTTTGCTCCAATTGCTTCAATGCTTCTTTCCGCTCTTCTTCATTAAAAGGTTCTATCTCCGGGCTTGCCTCCAGGGCTTCAATCAATTTTTCGTTGTTTTGCCCTTTCTTTTTGCCGAAAGCGGTAGTGCCGCCGGCAGCCCATATTTCTTCCGGGGAATATGATTTCCGGTCTCTGAACCCGGAAGCTTGCATATTATTTTTTATACCTGATCCCATTACATCCTCCTTTTTTATTAAAATTCAAAACCCTCCTGCTGCACCGGTCATAAAGCTGTGTATAGAAATTTTTCCCACTTACTGCTTCCTGCTCATAAATTTACTTACCATTTAATGAATATTACAACTGTTATCCTTATTTCCCTTTTAATACCAGCACCACAAACCAAAAAGTAAGTAGGGATTTCATTCCCTCCGCCGGGCTTTGCGGGCGGGATCGCAAAGACTGCAAGCGGTTGTAAGTATTCCGGGGAAGCTAAGTTATCAGCAAACGCATCAGGGTGCTGTTGCTGAATTCATAGTAGTACCAAAGCTCAATCGAAGCGCCTTGCCGGAAACATAGATTTTCACGCAAAGAAGCAGCGAACACGGAGGAACTGTCGATAAATTAATCAGCATTTTGCACCCATGCCCGCAGTAGCATTCCCACAGCCGAAGTCACAGTAGTACCAAAGCTCAATCAAGGCTCCTTCCCGAAATCGGGCCGTAATCCCTGCCCCCGTCCGT
>NZ_DAOMOZ010000079.1:17222-18980 GCF_035444585.1 Agriterribacter sp. | reverse complement strand
ATCGCCTGCCCGGTAAAATTTCTCGAATATTTTTTTCTTTTCCTTTTGGGCGATGCCTTTTCCCTGGTCTTTTATCTGTAATTGCACCGCTGCACCGCTTTTTTGAAGCACAACGGTTACCGGCTTTTGTTTTTCTGAATACTTGATGGCGTTTTCAATTAAATTGTTTACGGCCAGCTGGAGCAACAAACGATCACCTTTTACATATACATCCTCTTCTATGGATTCTTCAATGCGCTGGTAAGGGAACAGGGCTTTAAAATAAGCGGTGCTTTCCTCTACCAGCTTACCCAGGCTTATCATTTCTTTATCCGGAAGGTAATTGCCCGAATCTATCTGGGAGGCGAGCAAAATATTATCGCACAGATCGTTGAGCCGGTTCGACTCCTGCAAGGCATTGTTTAAGAGCTTTTGCTGCTGTGTTTCTTCTAATTTTCTTTTGAGCAGCGTTTCAATGTTGAGCTTGGTTACGGCTATGGGCGTTTTCAATTCATGCGTGATGGCCATCATGAAATTTTGCTGTTGCGTGGTAAGCAATATCTGCCTTCGTGTGGCCTGGTACACAAAAACCGCTCCCACCAGTATCAGCAATAAAAAAGTAGAACCCTCGCCAATGTATTGTGCTATTTTCCTTCT
The DNA here is from genome assembly GCF_035444585.1 of Agriterribacter sp. GTDB lineage: Bacteria > Bacteroidota > Bacteroidia > Chitinophagales > Chitinophagaceae > Agriterribacter. The sequence goes on along the minus strand of NZ_DAOMOZ010000079.1, from coordinate 18,344 downwards.
TTCTTCATCCTCAATTTCATTTACCCTGGCACTGTAGTCGGGTGCATCTTTCTTTAACTGCAACAGTTTGTATTCCGACATTTGTGTACTTTGCCTTACAAGCGACAGAAACCAGAATATAAGGGCAGTAACAATATAGGTGAGCAGGAACCAGTATACAATGGTGATGACCGTAAGCTTTTTTCTTTTGTACAGGCTTGCCATTACCGGTTCACTTTTTCAACGCGGATTCCTGCATTCATAACATGCTTCAGCGGGTTTTCGCGCATGATCTGCTCAAGAGTGAAAGTACATTCGCCGGAGTTTTTAAACCGGTAGGGTTGCGGTGTGATCAGTCTCCTCACTTCATAAATATCATCCATACCTGTACCCAGCCATCCTTTGGTGTTATCGGCAAGCAGTATGTCAACCCTTTGTTGTTTTAATGTATCGCCCGGAAGCCGGTAATTAACGTTCAGCCAGATGTTGTTATAATTGTAGGCATGCGTATGGCGCAGGGTTACATATATATTGTACAATGCGGTAGTATCGTTGATGTTAAATACAATAGCGGGTTGAAAGGAACGGTTCCACTCTTGCCCGGGGATGCCCACGTTCTTTTCGAAAACATCAATGGTTTTGCATGCTGTACCACACAAAACCAAACCTGAAATTATTATAGCAGACAGAACTGCTGAACCAAACCTGTTTTTCAAGCACATCATTTTTTACTTACAAAACATTTAAAACCTGCTCTTTGGCCTTTTCCAGCTCATCTTTCATAAGCACCACGCATTTTTGAATGCTGGCATCGTATGCCTTGGCGCCTGTGGTATTTATTTCTCTTCCTATTTCCTGTAAAATAAAAGACAGCTTTTTCCCTTTGGCTTCGCCATTTTCATTTAGCAGCGATTGAAAATAGTTGCAATGATTCTGTAACCTCACCTGTTCTTCGCTGATGTCAATCTTTTCAATATAATATATCATTTCCTGCTCCAGCCGGTTGCTGTCAAAATTATCCTTTCCTACATTTTCTTCCAATAGCTTTTCCAGCCCTTCCCGTATCTTTTGCTGGCGTAAGGGCTCTAATTCAATCACTTTTTTTTGCTGCCCGCGTATATTGTTAATGCGTTGCATGAGGTC
>NZ_DAOMOZ010000079.1:0-17212 GCF_035444585.1 Agriterribacter sp. | reverse complement strand
ATTTTCCAGAACGGCACCCTCATTGATCCTGTGGTCATTGATGTTCTTTATTGCGCTGAGCATAACCTGCTGAAAACCGTTCCAGTCTTCCTCATCCAGTACTTCGGTAGAAGGTACTACCACTTCGGGCAGTTTGAGCAGTGAACTTAAAATGGAGCCTGTGTCTAAGTTAAGGTTTTCGGCCAGCTCTGCTAATGACTGGTAATACGATTTTGCCAGCTCTGTATTGATCACAACAGGTTTGGCAGCGCCATTTTGCTTAAGCGTAATCATGCAATCAATGCTGCCCCTGAGCAAATTTTCCGAAAGCATATTGCGAATATCAAATTCATAAGGCCTCAGTAAAGAAGGCAGCTTCAAAGAGATCTCAAATTGCTTTCCGTTCAGGGATTTGATCTCAACTAAAAAAGTTTTTTTCCCAATGGTTTGTTCTGCACGCCCAAAACCCGTCATTGACTTTAGCATATCTGCAAATGTTTAGGCAGCAAGGTAATTTATTTTCCGAAGAGTTGGGAAGGGATATCCCGGAGCAGGCGTGCACCTGCAAAACAAGGGATATGCACCAAAGCGCTTAACCGGGTATTCTGATATCAGAGAAACTATATACACCATCCACAAAGGATTCCGAAGTCTGCAAAGGATTCCCAACCTTTCAAAGGTTGGAAATTCTGCGGCTAATTTAAGATTGCCACCCGATAAAAAGGATTAAACCATTTACAAAAGCGTCACGGATAATAACGGAAGCCTTGACCTAACGGGAATACCCACCGGGCAAGCCCTAAGCATATCTGTGAATATAACCATTGACGGCAAGGAAGATATCCTTATCCAATTTCCAACAACCCATACTTCCAATACAAGCACTGCCAGTGTTTTAAAAACAAAGCACGATACCGTAAAAAATTCCATTAGTAATATAAGATGGACGACAGGTGAAAAGACTGGCATTCCATTCATAACCTGACCTGAAGATCCATCTCAGGACACATTTCAAATTTCCAGACGTGGAACTTTAACGGTATTAATTTATGAAATCGCTATGGATATAGTTAAGGGTAACCGGCCCCAGTAGTCCGGACGCTCTCAACAGCTTCCCGGCATCAGGACCGTTGAATTTCATAATATTTGTTTTAGTGCGCCTTTGTTCCGCGGGGAGCTTGCCATCACCTATCAGGCAGTTGGGCCATAAATTGGTTACTCCCACTTCCAGCGTATTATTACCGGGTTTTATAAAAGCTGTAATATCCGCTGTAAACGGCGGCGTCCATACAACAGGCAATGTATGCCCGTTGATCTTTACTGTTGCCAGATCAAGTACATTGCCCAGATCAAGCATCACTTTAGCCCGTTTCAAATGGTGACTCTTCGCCAAAAAATTTTTCCTGTACACAGCGGTACCGGAATAATATTTTATGCCCTCATCTTCAAAATCCGTCCAGGATTGTAAGGTATCTGTTGTAATATGTGCCGGGCCTCCCCAGGCAGTATCGAAGCCGATATCCCATGCGCCCTGCAATGTTACAGTGGTATTGGGCTTTGCCAGCCGGCTATTGGTCTGTTTTCCGTTCGACCAGTACAACTTATAATTACCCGGCTCAAACAAAGCAGTTACAATTTTCCCCGACTTCCGCAGCACTTCAATGAACGGCCTGCCTGTATTATTCAAGTGTAACCCCGGAAAAAGCGATTGCCCGTCTTTTTCAATTTTTACAATATGGGCTTCAGCAGCCTTCTTCCTGAAAATAATGAACAGCGAACCGTCGGGATTAAAATGAAGAGGAATAATGGTTTGCCCGTTTTCCTCGCGATACACCACTATTTCGCTCGTTTCGCCGGTTACCGGATCCCACAACTCCGGCACCATGCCGCTTACCCGGAAAGAACATTCCACGTTTTCATACCGGTTGGGTAAATCGGTAAGATAGCGGTATTCAAAATCGCTGATCCCTTTACGGCTGAAACGGTTAGCCACAAAATAAATTTCCGTATTCCTCCCTGTACGGTGAATATAATCCAACGCCGTGGCGCTGTCGGAACTTTTAAAGCTGAAGTCGGGAGCCACTTTCATTTCACGCAATACCGTATTTACATCCTTACCCCATACTACTTTTCCCCTGCCATATTTGTTTTCAGTGCGGGTTACACCGTCCATAGCGCCCCATAAACGGTTAGCAATTGCCGTTAGTTCCCGGTCATTTTCCGGATAATTGCTCAGGCTGCCGTTCTTTAGCGGTTTGCGACCCACAAGCGTCAGCCCTTGTTGCACCATGGTTTCCAGCTTTCGCAGCAGCGTTACGTCAATGGCCTTTTCGTCGGGCAAAACCAACAGCCGGTAAGCCGTTCCGTCAGGAAAGACCAACCGGTCATTTACAACCGATGCGTTTTTAAGCAACGCTTCTTTGGAACATTTATCCCAATCATATCCCGGTGCGAGATCTTTAATATCTTCTTTCAGGAAAACAAAGTTAGGCACGTCATCCCCGTAATAATACAACGCATCTCCAACAAACAAGCCCTTCGATAACAGCCAGGAGCAGCGGTTGAGATAACGGATAAAGTTATCTGCCTGCCTCCACCAGGTAACGTTCGGGTTCATGTGTGTACCCGCAAAATATTCATTACCGGGAAGCCCGAATTCTTTTGGCGAAGAAGTGAAGGTATGCCATACAATCCTGTTCACGCCCGAGCAGAATACCCGGTCAATATTGCTTTTCAAATCCTTCGGCGATCGCTCCCATTGCGGCCCTATAGACGTAGGTCCTTCGGCGGCTACAAATCTTTTTCCATTCGTATGCGCTACACTGGCGCTTTGCTTTACTGCCAATCGCTCATCGTCTTTCACCCGGTGCGTATTGGAGGTAGCCCAGAATTCACCCTGGGGAAAATCATTGATAGCCATCACTTTTAATGCGTCAACCGGCGCCGAATGCGGGCCTCCCGATTCGGGATGAAAACCTAAGCCATGCTGATGCGCCAGGTTGCTGAACAACCGGTAATGATTGGCGGCAATACAATCGCCGATGGTCAAACGATAGTCATGCAGGAATCGGTTGGATACATCCGGGTTTTCCACTATCCTGCCTGCCAGCACCGGAAGATAAGGCTCGATATTGTATCCCCTGAATTTTTTAAATTCCGATGGGAAATCATTTGTCCACCCCACATTTCCCATCTCCCAACTGTCTGTTTGTAAAAAATGGAGGCTATTCCCTGCAGACTGCGCGTTGGTGATCAGGGGTAATATTACATCCCTGCTGAATACCTTAAAGGCATTTGCGTTGAGATGGTCGAGCGATAACCCGCTCCACCCGTCACTATTGGTAGAGGTAACCGCACCGGTGCAGGTCCAGCCGTAGCGGATAATAGTCCATTCTCCTTCCGGCACATCCCAGGTAAGCACCCCGTTCACAAATTTGTTTGTGAGATTGATGATCGAAGACGTTTTAATACCTCCAACTTTCTCTGCACCCGGCTCCTCTTCTCTTAGTTTATAAAGCGGGTAGGTTCCTTTAGCACCAAAGCTTTCGTTAAAAGACTTGATCTTCCAGTTTTTGATGGCGTCATTTTTTACCGGGGTTCCGTCAGGTTCGGGAAAGGCCTGTACAAGGATATCCCGGTACATCAGTTTCGACGCCGGTTGTGGCAGGCTGACGGCTATTTTTTCCCCGCCGCGCACTTTGGTTTCAGTAAATACTATTTTCTTCTGCGCAAGTTCCGGAGTAATGGTGGGTCCTCCCGGATTCCAGCCGCTTTGTGTGTTCACGCTCAGTTCTATCCCAAGCCGTTGTGCCTCTTTTACGGCGTGCCTGTATAGCTCCATCCATGCCGGGCTCATAAACGGAGGCCCGGCTTCCGTTCTGGCAGCTACATTGTAGCTGGAACTGCCGGCATCTACAATAGAAGCGCCGCCATACCCGTTTTTTTTCATCTCCTCCAGGTCGCGCGTGATAGATTCCTTAGTGGCCATACTGTTGAGCCACCACCAGTAGCAGCGCAGCCGGGACTCCGGCGGCGGCTGCACAAATCCCGACTGCAACCGCGTATAATCAATATCATTAGAAGAATGAAGAGAATAGTTGATGTCTTGCGCGGTCAGCGCATAACAACACAACAATAACGGTATGGTGAACTTAAATTTCAACATAATGGGTAACAGTCTTTATATATCTCTTGTATGATATTTACCAACTGGGATTTTGATCCAATTTAACATCTTTATTGGCGTCAATTACAAGCTGGGGAATGGGCCAGAGATTGTAATTGAACGTAAGGGTAGCCGCCGCCTCCGGCCAAAAAGCATATTTCCGGATACGGTCGACGGCAATGGTACCTCCCATACGGAGCAAAGTGTTCCACCGGCATTCTTCATATACCAATTCTCTTGCCCGCTCGTCCAGTATCATACTATACTGATCGTCCATATCCGCTGCCGTTACCAGATAACCGCAATCAGCGCGGGTACGCAGCAGGTTAATATCGGCAGCAGCGCCGGGCTTATCACCACTGCGCTGTTTGGCTTCCGCGCGCAACAAAATGGTTTCCGGCAGCCGGATAAAATAGTCATCCCGAAACAGGTTACTTAAATTTTCGCCGTCGGCAATACCGGTATATTTGTCGGTGGCTATTTTACAGGATATCGGATAATTGAGGCTCTGGTGATCTTTTGTATCATATAGCGCCGACCAGGGAACGGGCTGTTGATAGTACGGCGAAGAGGGAACATTTCCCAGGATATTTCTCCTGAATACAATATCCGAATTACGCATATCATCCGCATAAGCACCGCCGTAAATACTATCCCGCGCATACATAGTAGGTATTATTTGCGCGATCCCGCGGCCGCCCACATCAGCGCCCGTGCCGGTAAGGTTGCCTGGTGCGCCATCGCGGAAAACAGGCCCGTAAGTTCGCGAATAAGGTAATTTTGACCGGGGGTCTTCCGCCCTGTAGGCCGCATAATCAATCTGGATGGCCCAGATACACTCTTTATTGCCATCCTGATAGTTCACATTATTTTCCTGGAAAAGATCCCAATACACATTTCCCTGAGTTTCTTCTTTACGGGCCCCGTAACGGGAAGTCATCAGCGAATAAATACCGCCGTCAATCACTTTATTCCCGTAGGCAATAGATTGGGTGAACGCATTAGACGCCCCGCCGGCATCTCCGTCAGCCTGTAACTGGATACCCAACCCCAGGTACAACTCGCAGAGATTGTGCTGAACCACACCTCTCACTAATCTGCCACCCTGGGCTGTGACTTCCGGTACATCATTTTCAATGGCTAACAACTCGTCAATAGCATATTGATAGGTTTCTGCACGGGATGCACGCGTATAATCATACCGGGCAACTTTGGTAACCTCGGTCACTATCGGTACACCACCAAACAACTCCGCCAGGTTACGGTATGCAAACGCGCGAAAGAACCTTGCCTGCGCAACCGTATAAGTTTTATCGGAAGCCGATACCCAACTGATGCCGGGTTGTTCTGCACTGTAAAGCGCAAGATTTGCCTTCGCAATGATCTGGTACCACACTCCGTAGATACTGTTAAAATTACCGCTGTTGGGATTAATAAGCCCATAGTTGTTAAAGGTATTGCCCCGTCTTATACTGGGCACGTCAAACATATCGGTTCCATTGCCCCGAAACACGAAGATCCAGTTTTGCTCTGTAGGGTTTGCCCAAATATCTCTCAACTGCGAATAAATGGCTATTACCGCCTGGTCCACCTGCGAGGAAGTGGTAAAAATATTATCTACGGTATAAAATGTTTCGGGGGGCGTGTCCAGGAATTTATCGTCTATTTTTTTACAACCCGCGATGTTGATGAGCAGTAAACAAGAACAGATACTACTTATATATTTTAATGCTTTCATTTCAATTTGTTTTAATGGCTTAGAAACTAAAATTGGCCCCTATGGAATAAGAAGACGGCACAGGAAAAGTATTGGATTGTACCGTGGTTCCGGTTTCCGGATCGCCGCCCACCCATTTGGTAAAAGTGGCCAGATTCCTTGCCGCTGCAAATAACCGTATAGAACTGATATGGCTTCTTTTCATCCATTCCGCATCAATCGTATAGGAAAGTGACACATCCTGTATCCTTACAAACTGTCGCGACTGTAAGCCGAGGAAACGGCTATCTCCCGAAAAATAAGCGGATGGATACACATCGCTTGAATTATCGGGTGTCCAGTAAGGTTTAGAGATGGTATTATCGTTAAAACGGCCGGTTCCTGAAGTCATATAGGCAGCGGTGTTGCTTTTCATATACCTGTCGTTGCCACCGAAAATGCCCGATACCATAACATACAATTCAAAGCTTTTATAACGCAATGTATTGCTCAGGTTCAGCCGGAAGTTCTCTTTTCCATACCCTAAAACAGTCCTGTCATCCGCATCAATTTTTCCGTCTTTATTCAGATCTATGTATTTAGGCGCTCCCGGAGCCGCCCCCGTCATGGTGATATAGGCGTCATCACCCGTCTGCACAATCCCATCCTGCTGAAAGCCATAAATCGCTTCCAGTGACTTTCCGATAAAAAAATTGTTGGCTATATCATCGTCTTCTTTGCCGTCTCCATTATTGTCTTCTCCGTAGAGGTGTACCAGTTTATTATTATTCTTCCAGAAGGTAAGGGTGGAGCCCCAGTTGAAATCCTTCTGATCTATATTTACCGTTCTCACCGTTACCTCAACGCCCTTATTGCTTACCTCGCCTAACGAAGCAAGCTGGGTGGCAAAACCCGTCATGATAGGAATGTTCCTGACAAAGATCTGGTCGGTAGTGCTGGACGTATAGTAATCCACGTCCACAAACAGGCGGTTCATCAGCCAGGCGGATTCGAATCCTATATTGATAGCGGTGGTTTTTTCCCATCCCAGGCTGGGGTTACCCAGGGTCTGTTGCACCAATCCGTAGAATACTTTGCCCTGTGCATCAGAAAACTGGTAGCGGGCATTGCCGGCGGCTCCGTTAAGTATCTGGGATAAAGTAGCGTAAGGGCTGAGTCCCTGATTGCCATTCTGCCCCCAGGAGAACTTTAATTTCAGGTTGTTAAGCTGGCGGAGGTCTTTCAGGAAGGATTCGCCGGAAATTCTCCAGGCAACGCCAACAGCGCCAAAATTGGCATACCGTTTGTCTTCCCCGAAAACAGAAGCGCCATCGCGGCGGAGCGAAGCGGTTAAATAATATTTGCTGTCATAATCGTAATTAATACGTGCGAGGTAGCCCACATTGGACCGCTCGGTATTGTTAAGGATTACCTTCTGGATGTCGGCTTTGGATAAGCCGTAGATACCCAATGCCGTATTGCCGTTAGCCGAGAAATTACTACCGGTGGCGTTTGTGGTATCCGATTTTAAATGATCCCTTGTTGCTACCAGGGTAGCCGTAACCTGGTGCCGGCCAAATGTATTATCGTAGGTGATAATATTGTCAAGCACGTAGCTATCAGTACCGGTATTATTAAGATTGCCATTGGCATTGGCCAATAACGACTGTACACTGGCAGGATCATAACGCCCGTCAATGCCCTCTCCCTCTTTAATATAGTATGTTTCATAATAAAATCTCCCACTCTGCTGCCTTTGATAATTGGAAAGCAGGTTTGCCCGATAGCTCAGCCCTTTAATAAATGGAACTTTTACCACGGCATAAGCATTCAGGCGGAAATTATTATATACATCAAGGTCTTTTACTGTTCCGTCATGTACGCCCCACAAGGGGTTGACCTGCGATTGTGTGTAAGGATACTTTTCCAGATTCCCTTCGGCATCGCGGAACATAACGCCATAGGGAGATACCAATTCCGCCCCGCTTACGCTGGCGGCAACGCCTGAATAATCCCGTTGGGAATAACTTCCATCTAATCCCAGCTCAAACCAGGAGGTGACCTTAGTATTCACTTTTCCCATTACGGAAACATGGCTGAATTTATCGCCTACCACTAATCCACGGTTCTTATCAAAGGAAGACGACAGGTAATAGTTCACATTTTGAGCGGCTCCCGAAATAGAAGCCTGGTAATTCTGGGTGATCCCCGTTTGGATCACTTCATCCAGCCACACGGTTTCCTTGTCCGCATTCAAATTGGCCAATTCCCCGGGCTTAAGCCAACTGGTAGTGCCCGGATCGTATTGATTTCTGGCATTCACCACATCTATCCATTCGGCGCCCTTCAGCATTACCGGTCGGTTCTGCCATTTTTGAATGCCGGCCTCTGTTCTGAAAGCGATGATCGGTTTGCCGGTCTTGCCTTTTTTGGTATTGATGGCAATAATGCCATTAGCCGAGCGCGACCCGTAAGCTGCCGCAGAAACGGCGTCTTTCAGCACATCGTAGCTGGCGATATCATTGGGATTGATATCGCTAAGCGAGCCCAGGAAAATAACGCCATCCAACAGGATGAGAGGGTCATTAGAGCCGCTGATGGAACGTTGTCCCCGGATTTGTATGGAAGGCTGTCCTCCTGCGGAGTTTACGGCGCCCACATTCAGCCCTGTCACCGTTCCTTTGAGGGCTTCCAGCACATTTAAATTAGGCATCAGCGCCAAAGGGGAGTTTTCCATTTTTACAGAGGAAACGGCTCCCGTAAAATCTTTTCTTTTGGAGGTACCGTACCCGATCACCACCACATCCGTCAGGTCTTTGGTGTCTCCCTGCAAATGCACCTCTATATTGCTGCGCCCGTTTACCGCTATTTCCTGCGTGAGGAATCCTACATAGCTGATCACAAGCACTGCGTTGTCGTTGATCACATTCAGAGAAAAGCTGCCGTCCTCGCTGGTAACGGTGCCGTTAGTAGTGCCTTTTTCCACCACGCTTACTCTGGCAATGGGCTGGTTGTCGGCATCCACCACACGCCCCGTGACCAGGGCCAGTACCGGCTCTGCATCGTTGTTCGGGTCAGAGATCACGATCAGGTCGCTGGCGATGATCTTAAAAGTGAGCCGGGTGTTTTCAAGCAACTTCTCCATCAGCTCCATAGCCGGCATATCCTTCACAGCGATGTTTACCTTTGGTTGCAACGGCAGGATACCATCGTTATAAAGAAAATGGTAAGCGGTTTGTTTCTCGATGGTTTTAAAAGCCTTTTTCAGGGAAAGGTTTTCCAGCTTAATGGTAATATTACCTTGTGCCATACCTGTTCTGGCAAAGGATTGCATAGAAAGAACACAAGTAAACAGTATTACCATCTTCATGAGCAGCAGGCATTTGATGACTGAGATAGGTGCATAATTATAGCGCCTACATCCGATTTTTTTCATAATTTGAACGTTGAAATGTTAAAGGATGAAAGGGTCTCGCCGGAGACTTTTATTTCTTTCTGAATTTAACCAACGGAGTATGCCGCAAACATGCTCCGTTTTTTTAGTATGAAGGTTATGTGATTTTACTCATATGACGTATATGGTTTGGTTATTAATTTTTTTATTTACCAGATCGTAACGATCCCGTCTTTTGCCTGGTATTGAAAATGCGCGGAGAACTGTAATCCCTCCAGCGCCTCATCCAGCGATTTGTTTTCGAAGGTTACGGTATAGGTACTGGCGCTGAGCGCCTTGTTTTTAACGATGATCTGCACATTATACCACCGTTCAAGCTCAGCGATCATTTTATCAAACGGCGTTTCATCGAAGGCTAACTTATTTTTCACCCACATGGTTTCATATACCTCCTGATCTTTTTTATCAAAATGCACCGGGTTGATCACCATGGGTGCGCTTTGTTTTCGAACGTTGACCGTATCAACCGGCTGTTCGGGTAATACCGCGTCTGTATTTTCAACCACTACTTTTTCATTGGGCTTAAGGATCACCTTTTTTTGAGGATTGGTATTCAGCGTTACTTCCACCGAACCTTTTATCAATGTTGTTTCCGTCGTTTTTTCCGTAGGATAGGAACGCACGTTAAGTGTGGTGCCCAGTACTTTTACCTGCACGGCGCTCGTATGTATTATAAAAGGCCTCGTTTTGTCTTTTACTACATCAAAATAGGCTTCTCCTGTAAGCGCTACCTCGCGGGCATTATTGCCAAACTCTTTATCGTATATTAATTTTGTATCGGCATTTACCCACACTTTAGTGCCATCGGGCAATACCAGATTGGTTTTGGAGCCTTTTTGCGTGGTAATAATATTGCTGGATGGTGAATGTGGCCGGGGGCTGGTCATTAAATAAAAGGCAGCGGCGCTCATGACCAATAATACGGAGGCTGCCACACTCCACCACTTAAGACGCCTGTATTTATTTGTGTTAAAGTGAACCGGCTCCGGCCCGGTCTCTGCTATCTTTTTATATAAGCGGTCAAGCGCGCCATTTACCGTGTTATTGGGAATGCTCTTTCCATAGCTTAAATGACTTTCAAACACTTCGTCTATCCCTTCGCTAAGGATTAGTTTAACGTAGTCATTTTTAAGAAGTTCTGATAATTCTAGTTGTTCTTCTAATGTAATTTCACCGGATTTTTTTCGTACCAGTAAATATGTTAACCTGTCGTCCATGCGTTGGGGATATATAATATATAGACGTAGTAAAATTTCTTTACCCCTAAAAAATAAACAGTAATTTTTTAAAACTGTTAAGAAATGTTTCTGTTTTGATCTTTCATGGTTTCCGCAATGACCGTCGTTAGCTTTTTCATAGCGATGGTCATCTGGTTTTCTACTGTCTTTACTGATATTTCAAGCAACTGCGCCACTTCAGCATATTTAAGCCCATCTTCCTTGATCAACCTGAAAATGAGCCTGCAGCGTGAAGGCAGGGTATTGATAGCGGCATTGATGCGTTCAAGCGTTTCTTTATTTATCATCCTCAGCTCATGATTGCTTAGCTCATAAACGAAGCTTTCTCCGGCTTCTTCCAGTCCTATTTTCTTTTGCATTGCCTGGTATCCCTTTGTGCGCATATAACTGATGGCAGCATGCTTAACGACGATGTATAAATAATGGGAAAGGTTTTTTACGGTGGGCAACATTTTTCTGTTCTGCCACAGCTTAAACATTACATCCAAACAAATTTCCTCTGCGTCCTGTCTGTTTTTCAGGATGGAATGGGTATAGGACAACAATGCGGGATAGTATATCCGGAAAAGCTCATCGAAGGCCTGTTCATCACCGCTCTCGGCGATAACATATACCAGGTATGACAATCGTTCATTTCGCATGGCGTATGGTACAAATATACCGATTAGATATATCTGCCCGTTATTCAACGACCTCAGGTAGTTTGCTTTTTCCCCCAAATCCTGTCATTGACTTTAGCATGTCTGCAAATGTTTAGGTGGTGAGGTAATTTATTTTCCGAAGAGTTGGCGATAGATTGTGCGATGCGATACGGGTTTCAGATCCCCGGGCTGCATATCCGTTAGCATGATGTTGCGGATGCGGCAACGGATGAGCCGGAGCACCGGGAAGCCGGTATATGCCATCATTTTCCTGACCTGTCTGTTTTTACCTTCGGTAAGGATAAGCCTTACCCATGAAGTTGGAATGTTTTTACGGAAGCGTATGGGAGGATCGCGGTCGGGAAGTTGCGGCGCTTCTTTTAAGAGAATGGCCTTGCAAGGCCCCGTGTGATAAATTGCACCATTGATGTTAACGGGCACACCTGCTATCAGTTGGTGAATGGCTTCGGCTGTTATCAATCCTTCGCACTGTGCCAGGTATTCTCTTTCATGCATGAACTGCGGATGCAACAAGCGATGGTTTAAAGAAGGGTCATTGGTTAAGATCAATAAGCCTTCGCTATCGTGATCCAGTCTTCCCACGGGGTATACATCTTTTTCAACCTCAAAAAAATCTTTCAGGCATGGTTTACCACCGGCAGATGTAAACTGCGACAGTACCAGGTAAGGTTTGTAAATGATGTAGTATTTGTATTGCATGAAAATAAAAAAAGCCTCCCGTTTTGCGGGAGACTTTATTATATGGATGGGTTAATAAGTACCGGGAAATAAATTTCCCAACACAATATTAAAAATAATTTTTTCTAACAAGAAGAATTTTCGATTAATTTTTATACACATTTTTATTTGCCTGCTTGTGGATATCAGTGATTTTGTAAAAAAGGAGTCGCCAAAAAAACCCGGGTTTAAATTTTTGATGGCAGGAATTTGCACTTGTTACACAGAGGTTCAAAAAATATTTTCACCACCATCGCAAAACCGTGTTCTCAATGCAAAGTCCGATTTTGTTCGCAAACTGTTGGTATCACTGCATCATCAGCGCTTCATTCATTTCGTTACGTTGTTTGCAGAAAGCAAATGCCTTCTCCAATTTACTTTACTGAAGTTGTTTAAGCTGCTTTACTTTTGTCAAAACTTCCCGCATGAAATTTCCATCTCCGGTTTCCGTTCAATGGATCGCAGCATTAATAAACGCCAAACCCGAAGGCAATATTAACGGTTCTGTAACGGGTATAAATGAAATTCACAGGGTAGAACCCGGCGATATTGTATTTGTAGATCATCCAAAATATTACGCTAAGTGCATTAACTCACCTGCAACCTGCATTATCATCAATAGTATAACAGACTTTCCGGAACACAAAACATTACTGGTAACAGAGCAACCCTTTGAAGCATATCTTACGATCGTGCGCCATTTCAGGCCATACCTGCCTGCTGTAAAAGCGATAAGCGACGCGGCGCTTGTTGGAGAAGGAACGATCGTTGCGCCGGGTGCAGTTATTGGTAACCATGTAACTATTGGGAACGGTTGTATCATTCATCCCAATGTTACCATTCTGGATCATTGTGTAATTGGCAACAATGTGGTTATACAGGCGGGCACGGTGATTGGATCTGACGCCTTTTACTATAACAGCAAAAAAAACCGCGAGGTATGGTACAAAAAAATGGAGAGCTGCGGACGTGTGGTAATAGAGGATGATGTAGAAATTGGAGCCGGCTGCACTGTTGACAGGGGAGTAACCAATGATACCCTGATCGGCCGGGGCACTAAAATAGACAATATGGTGCATATAGGCCACGATACCATTATCGGTGAAAACTGTTTGCTGGCGGCGCAGGTGGGCATAGCGGGTGGTGTTGAAATCGGGAATGGTGTAACATTATGGGGGCAGGTAGGGGTAAGCAAAACATTAACGATCGGGGATGATGTTACAGTGCTTGCGCAAAGCGGCGTTAGAGGATCATTGGAAAAAGGGAGAATTTATTTTGGTACGCCCGCCGAGGATGCGGGAATAAAAAAACGGGAACTGGTTTGGATAAAGCGCATCCCGGAAATATGGAAGAAGGTAATGAGGAATAGTGATGGTCAGTAGTGAATAGTCAATAGTGAATTCATTCACTATTCACCGTTCATCGCTCTCACTTCTCACGTTTCTCTTCTCACTTTAAATCATTCTCCTCAGGAGCGGGTTCTTCTACCGGTTCGGGTTTTTCCGGTTCAGGTTCACTGTTCATCTTAGCCCTCATCTCCTCCTCAATTCTTACTCTCTCCTCTTCAATCCTTGTTCTCTTCTCCTCGATCCTTGCTCTCATCTCCTCAACGGTATTCATGTTGGGGTAATAATCATAGGGAAGAAAATCGGCCATTTTTTCCCAGGCCCAGTAACCCAGCGTAAGCACATCTTTCTGATCAAAGAAATACCCGTTTTCTTCAACAACAATCCCATTGGCCAAATCCAGTATGGATATCTGGATAGGAGTGCTCATGGGCAGCTTACTGGCTGCCAGGTAAACGGGGCCGGGCTTTTCTTTTGAATATACTACCCTCAGCTTCCCGGGGAAGAAAAGTCCCACTCTTTTAAAGCCCAATGTGTCGTAGTAAACGGTATCATAAGGGTTGTATATGGGAGACGGCTCGGTAGACCCGTCATTAATGAGCTCAACTTTATAACCATCGCCGTTCAATGTGCTGTCGTGGTATGCACGAAGAAACTGCAGCACAGAGCCATTGTACGCCATCTTTCTTTTTTCCACCCATACCAGCATTTCCTCTTCGCTGCCTTCCATCTGCTCGTAAAAAGGATAGCCGGCATATAGTGTTTTTCCGTTGTTGTACTCATGCACAAAAGAATCCAGCTGGTATTTAATGATATAGCCCAGCGCCTTATTACGGATAACAAGAACAGAATCGCCGGTAACCTTCAGCCGCTTTCTTTTCCTGCTGTAAAAGAAACGCAGCGCTTCGGGGTTTTCAATCTCACAGTCTTTGCTGTTGACTGTTCTGCCGATAAAGTTGTCGGTGAGGAACGCTCCATATTTTTCCCACCCGTTGGCTACTTCATTGGTTGCCACAATGGCTACTTCCTCAAGGCTCTTTTCTTTTTGTTGCAGCGCTATGATAAGATCGGCAGCTTCCGGCATGGTATTGCTGATGCGTATGGATTGTGTTTCAAGTCCCATAAAGGAAACCACAAGATCGTAACCGCCATTGCTCAGGGTGAGTTGAAATTCTCCGTTCGCATTGGTTACTGTTCCGATGGTGGTATTCTGGCAAAATACCGAAGCGCCCTGCAAAGGTTGTTGTGTGGCGGAGTCTATCACTTTTCCTGCCACCCGAAAATTATTTTGCGCAAAAACAACAACCGGGAAGAGCAATACGGGTAATAATTTTACTATTCTTATCATTAGGTAACAATTACAGGTACTTAATAAATGTATAATGAAAGCAGCTGTTAAATTTTTGCCTGCCCGCAGTCATTCAATGACAAATGCCCTGCCATTTTGAGGCTTATGTAAAATATATAATAACATTAACGCGGTGCAATTATTGCATGGTTTGATACACATTACAGTACTCTTTAATGGTTCGCTGCAATGGTTTGTAGCTAAAGTGGGGTAAAACCTGCATGAGCTTGCTGCTGTCAAAATACACTTTGCGTTGGGCGGTATCCACTGCCTCTTTGGTAAGCAGGGGCTCACTTCCTGTAAAAAAGCTACGCATTTTTTCTATGCGCCATAATAAACCGGCCATATACGGAGATGCTTTTTTATGAGGCGGTTTTTTATTGAAAGCGAGTGCCATTTCCGTGAATACTTTTTTAAAGGGCCAGTTTTCTGCACTGATGATGAATCTTTCATTGCTGACATTGCTTTCCATGAGCAATATCATGGCTTTTGCAACATCGGCGGCATCTACAAAACCGCTGACACCTTCGGTGTACCAGGGAAACTGTTTCCAGGCTTTTTTAAACATGGCTGCCGATCCTGTTTCCCAGTTCCCTGCCCCCAAAATAAAAGTAGGATTTACGATCACCGCGTTCAGCCCCTCGCTTATACCCCGCCAAACTTCCAGCTCGGCAAAATATTTGCTGCGGCCATAGTTGGAATTGTTGCTTTCTTCCTCCCATTTCGTTTCTTCCGTTACCTGCATGCCATCGCGTTTGCGTCCCATTGCCGATACGGAACTCACATGCACCAGCTTTTGTATGCCCGTTCTCAGCGCTGCATTTACAATATTGGCAGTGCCTTCTGCATTTACTTTAAGGAGCTCGTATTTCTTTTTGGGATTAAAGGACACTGTAGCTGCACAATGGTATACCTGTTTTGCCTGCAACATTATCTCTTCCAGCAATACAATATCATGAATATCGCCCTGTATCCAATGCACCTGGTTTGAGTAGCCGGTTTGGGGGATTTCGTTCCTGTATAATGCGGTTACTTTTTTTCCACGGGCAACGAGCTCACGCAGAAGATAACTGCCCAATAATCCTGTGCCGCCCGTAACAAAAATCATTTGGATTTGAGATTTATGATTTAAAATTCCAACATCCCCACATTTCCATATTAGCATTAAGGCAATCAGTCTATCAGCAGTTAGCTATCAGTTGAATAACTACTGCTGAGTTAATTATAGTATGTCGTATTGCCGGGGTGAACGGGCATTGATCTACTCCTGCACCACACCGGTAAACTGTTTCAAAAAGCGCACATCATTTTCGCTGAACAGCCGGATATCGTTAATGCCGTATTTTAAAAGCGCCGGACGCTCCACGCCCATTCCAAATGCGAAGCCGGTATATTTGGCGGGATCAATATTACAGTGTTCCAGCACTTTGGGGTGCACCATGCCGCAGCCCAGTATTTCAAGCCAGCCCGTGTACTTACATACATTGCAGCCCCTGCCTTTGCACAACTGGCAACTGATGTCCATTTCGGCGCTTGGTTCGGTAAAAGGAAAATAGCTGGGGCGGAAGCGTACGCTCACATCATTGCCGTACATCTCTTTCACAAAAAAGTAAAGTGTTTGCTTCAGGTCGGCGAAAGAAACATTTTCATCAATGTACAGGCCTTCTACCTGGTGAAAAAAGCAATGACTGCGGGCGCTGATGGTTTCGTTGCGGTATACTCTTCCCGGGCAGACGATACGCAAAGGCAAAACGCCTTTTTCCATTTCCCTGATCTGGATATTGCTGGTATGCGTGCGCAGCAGCCATGCTGGGTCGGTTGAAATATAAAAAGTATCCTGCATGTCGCGGGCAGGATGGTATTCGGGTAAGTTGAGCGCGGTAAAATTGTGCCAGTCGTCCTCAATTTCAGGACCCTCGGCAACCGAAAATCCAAGCCGCTGGAAAATGGAAACGATGCGATTGCGCATCATGCTGATGGGATGGCGGCTGCCCACAGGAATGGTATCGCCCGGCAGGCTCAGATCAATAGCGGCAACAGAAGATTGCTGACCGTTTACCCCGGCAGTTTTGAGAGCGCTATACTTTGCTTCGGTAAATTGTTTAAAGTCGTTTAACAGCTGGCCAAATTCTTTTTTCCGGTCTGCAGGCACATTTTTCATCTCTCCCATCAGGCTTTTTACCAAACCTTTGGTGCCCAGGTAAGCAATGCGGAACTGCTCTGCAGCCTCTGCACCTGTACCGGCATACTCATCTATTTCGCGGCGGTATGCCTCAATTTTTTGTAACAACGCTTCCATTGCGCGAAGATAAGAAAAGGAAAATCTTTAATACAGATCATCCAGCTTCATCTTCAGGTATTTGGTTACGCTCCGGTGGGTGCTGATGAAGGTAATACCGATACCTATAATAATGAGTCCCAGAAATAGAACGGCCAGCAGCGTGTAATCGCGCAGCGCTTTAATTTCGGGAAGCCATTTTTCAACGCTGAAAATAAATACCAGCACTACTGCTATCGCTATAAGAGCGCTTATAAAGCCATTCGCCACTGCCTTCAGATCAAAAGGCTTGGAAATGAACCAGCGGGTAGCGCCTACCATTTGCATGG
>NZ_DAOMOZ010000078.1:0-19109 GCF_035444585.1 Agriterribacter sp. | reverse complement strand
ATAAGCACACATAAGTTAAATGAAGAAAAGTATTTTCGGACACTTAAAATCCTGTCTGCAGCAATGCGGGTGCGGGTTCAACTCCCGCCTGGGGCACTGATCATCAATCCGTTATAGAGGTCGCTTTTGGGCGACCTTTTGATTTTACAAAGTTTTGAAAACGCCGCTACACATAAAACAATCAATAGCTTTTTACTCCGCTTTTCATACGTTTTGTTTGATCGTTGGCATTCATTTTCGTTAGCGCTTTGATGTTATAAATGTTAGTTTTTGAAAATATTCTCAGTATTGAGTTTGCGAGGATCTCATGCTGGGAACAATTTAATTTTTTGAAAATTTACTGTTTTACATACGCCCGAAAATTATGGCAATGAAAGCAGAATATGAGGAAGTTATAGTTTCGGTTTATGTTCCATCTGCTTCGCAATTGGTCGGCGCAGATCATTTTGACGGAATTAATGATTAAAATGCTGAGGGTTTAAAGATGATTGGCTAAATTTAAAACCATTGGCATTTACCTTGTTTGCTGCTTTAGTTTTAATCAATTGACTCAAACAACCCTGTTTAAGCTATGATTACACATATTCTGCAAAACCAAAAAGAACCTGCTTTGCTGGGACAGTGGAAAAGGCAGGCCAGCCTTAATCAAGTATTGTCGGGAGGACCCAAATATTTCCTTGGTAATGATTTTGGACGAATTATCCTTCAACAATTTGAAGGAAAAGATTTTCTCATTATTTATGGAATCATAGATTGCTGGCAAAATGTATGGACGTCTATGCATCCCAATCCGCCCGGTCTAAACTTCTTTACAGCTTTAAAAAATAGTTTCAAAATTAGAAGCGACGGTTCTAAGCACATTATCCGTCCCGGCTTTTTTAGTTTTTGGAATGATTCCGGAAAGGCGTTTGAAATATACTCAAGAAAGAATGAAGAATACCGGTTCGTTTATATTTATTTAAGCGCTTCTTTCATTGATACAATTGCCGAAAGTGTTATCGCCGGCTTGTCTATCAGAGCCAATATGATGACCAATAATATGGCTTCAATAGTGCAGGATCTGGTGAATGCGCCGTACGAAGATGGCCTTCTTTATTTCTACTATGAGAATAAAGTACGGGAACTTCTTTTTGAAGCGCTAACCTGGGGGAATACGGGCCAAAACAATGAAAGATTCAGCCATGCGGAGAATTATATTATTCATTCTCTTGACAACCAAATGAGATTCAACCCATCTGAACATACAGGTTTGTCGGAGATGTCTTTGAAAACAGGTCTAAGTCAGTATAAGTTAAAAACAGGCTTTAAAGAAGTATTTGGTATGGGACGGTTTGAGCGCTTACTCCACTGGCGGATAGAACTTGCAAGGAAATTGCTTATTGAAACCACTAAGCCGGTTAAGGAGATCGCATTTATTGCCGGATACAAGCGGATAACAAGCTTTATAACCATATTCCGTAAAAGAACCGGATTCACCCCGGGGGATTACCGATCCTATCACTCCAGTGGCATATCAACTATTTGAAAAGGTTTTAGTCTCCGGACAGTAACTGATTAATTATTACAAGTTGATAATTGTTGCCAATTTTACAATCAACAGCGATTTAAAAATAAGCCGTCTACATGAATCTTTAACATAAAAGATTTATCATGAGGTTAAAGAATAATAAGATAGCTGAAGAGATAATAGCCGCTCTGTTTGCAGGCATATGGGCATATGCTTCAGTGTCGAAAGTGATCAGTCACAACAAACTTATAGCAGTGCTTTACACGACAGACCTCTTTGGTGGCTATACCATTTACCTCTCATATCTGGTTCCTGCACTTGAGTTGATTTTATCCGTTTTAATCATTTCGCCAGTAACAAGATCAGCAGGGCTCATCGCTTCATTAGCTTATCTGTTGTTATTGTCGGCATACCTGCTATACATGATCTTATTTACTCCCGTGCTACCCTGTACATGTGTGGGATTGATAAGCTCATTTACCTGGTTACAACATTTTTGGCTTAACTGTATTTTGATGCCTGGAGCATCTGTAACCATTTTTATACACCGGAGAGCTCGGTACCGTATTGCAATACCATCACAAAAGTTCCGGCCTGAACAATTGTGACAGGCGTAAGCTGAAAACCTGTATAAAAGAGTAGGCAATTATTTATCTATCTAAAATGTTTCACATGAAAAAGAATGTATTGGGCATTGTGGTGATCGCAATTGCCATCGGGGTGAGTGCATTTAACTCAAATTTATCGTCAAGTGGCACTACAGAATTGTTTTGGTATGAGGTGAATTCCGCCGGAGTAATACCTGATGCAAGTGCACTAATGTTTAGTGGCCAAGAGCAAACAAAATCTTATGCAGAAACCCATTCTCCGTGCGCGCCTGGAGCAACAACAGATTGCTTGCGGGGTTTTGCAATGAAAATTCCACAAGGATCATTTCCTAATTATGCAGGGTTAGGTGCAGAACAGGTTAAAAAGCCTTAACGATCAAAAAGAAGTTGTTTCTTATGTCTGATAAAAAATACAAGAGGCAGCTTCTTTTATTTTTCAGAAATTATTAGTACAGGCATTTTCACTCGTATTTTCTTCAAAACTATATTATATCCTGCTAATTCTTTTGAAAGCAGGTCTATATGTAATCTTTCGTCAAAAGTCTCTTTGCTAAATTGAATATCAATATTACAGTTTACGTCTAAAGTACTAATAAACGGCATATTGGTAGCCGTCTCAACAAGGTATTTTAGTCGTTGAATAAACTTGAAATAAGGTTGGTTTCTCATTATCGGAGTTGACGCTGTGCCAGGGTCAGAAATAGTGTGAATTAGTAAAGAATCTTCAGGACTTCCTCCATTTGTACATAGTAAATGACCGGATCCCCCTTCCTTTAATACCCAACAGCTAACAGGCTTGGTCTTAATTTTCACTGAAACAGAAAAGTATCTTTCGATGTCCTCCTGCATCAGTTTAAACCTGTCATTGTAATGATCTGCCGGGATTTCCAATCTGTAAGAATAACTACGCTCCCTTATCCAATCGTCATATAAGGTCATGTCTGTGGGCCTGAAAAATGAGGCTGAGTCTTTATGGTGAACTTCATACAGTGATGGCTTACTAAAATCATATCTTCCATTTTGCTCATATGCCTTTCTGACTAATTCTATTATGGGTAAACAATTATACGCAACTAGTGCTTTGGCTGCTTCTGTAAATTTTCCATCAGTAAATCCCACGTCAAAAGAAGGATTACATTTCGATAAACTGGATTGATATTGGATGAATTGAGATGCAGAGCTTTGAAGGTTATTGTTTGGTTCCTTAGTTCTAAGATCTCTGCCGGCTAAATACTCGGTAATCAAATTTTTGGAAATGTTGTAGTCATTTATAAAATATTTTATGGTAAGGTTTTTATCCATAATAATGCACGGTACGTAACCTCTGTCGGGAAATATCTTATTTAGCATAGAATCTCCTGCTATTACAGGCACTTTCGGTTTTGTCAGTCTTGGTCGTGTTTTAAAAAATTCTTTGGTTTTTGAAAACGCCTCCCGATTCACCATTAGAATCTGGATGCTATCATTGAATTCAGTCTGCAAAGAATTAATCTTTCTAAACAAGGAAGGATAGTTTCCGCAACGAATGCTCCAGGAGAAGAGGATTATTGATTTACTTTTGAATTGAGCAAGGCAAATCCTGTTTACATTCGAATTCATAACGTTGGTGAAACAAATCCCTGATAATTTATCCCCTTTTTTTAATGTGCTTCCCTCTGCTTCGGAGTTTTCCTGGGCATGGGAAATTTTCAACAGGGTACAAGACAATAGTATGCCAATAATTAATTTATATATCATTTCTGATGGTTAATTTTTTCCGCGGTGGATCTGTAGACCTTTACCTGTCACTAACTAGTAACCCGCATTTTGGTTTAGAAAAGGATTGGTTTGAAGCTCTGTAAAAGGTATGGGATATAAAACATCTGTTGCATCCCAGTTTGGCGCTTTTAAGTCTTTTAAAGCTGAGCCTGCTAATCCCAGTCTCTTTAAATCCAGCCATCTGTGGCCCCATTCAGCAAACAATTCGGACTTCCTTTCCTGCATGATTGTACTTATTGCTTCATCCTGGTTTGTTACATTGACTTCCGGAAGCAATGCTCTTCGCCGAATTGTATTTATGTCCTTAACTGCAAGATCAAGGTTCCCTGTTAAAGCGTAGGCTTCTGCTCTTATTAAAAATTGTTCTGCAAAACGTAGTATCAATGTGTATTCACCATAAGGAGGTCCACCTACACGATTCTTGAATTTATATGGGAAATAATAATTAAAGCCATTAATTGTGTTTACACCTATCCATGAATCAAATCTTAAGTCATTATCCTCAAAGGAAGCAATAAATGACGGGCGAAAAGTATAACCGGGAATGGTTTGTTTGGAATACGGTACGAATACATAACCTTCGGGTGTATCCTGATATAAATTAACTGGCATAAGTTGCCATATTGCTTCGGTGCTGGAAGAGAGAAACGCATTATTCGGATCGTTTTCCATTTCATATCCTCCGTTTTTAATTACGGAATCAGCATGGATTAAAGCTTTTTCCGGTCTGCCTGCATATAGACAAACCCTTGCAAGTAATGCATGCGCAGCGTATTTGTTTACCCGCACTCTCCCCGAAGAAGGATATTCATTGCCAAGTAGGTTGATTGATTTTTCCAAATCTTCAATGATCTGGTCATAAATACTAGTAGGGGGTATTCTTGGTTGTATTGAATTTTTTTCGAAATCCGTACTTAAGATCAAAGGAACATCACCAAAAAGATTAGTAAGGTAAAAATAGTTTAATGCTCTTATGACCAACGCTTCTCCAGACAACTGGTTCTTCAAACTTGATGAAATATGGCTCAGTTCTATCCCTTCAAGGACTTTATTGGCATGATAAATCAATGAATAGCTTGGCTTCCAAAGTTTTCCATAAATAACCGATTCGTTTGCGGGACTTAAGCTGTTCTGTGTGAAAACGTCAAGTTCTGCATTACTTATAGTATTTACCAATTCATCAGCGGAAAGGCTCCCATACAAGGAAAGTCCTCCTGTGGGAATCGTATTGCTTTGAGAAGACATTTGTGAATACAGCCCTGTTACAGCAGATACTATTGCATCTTTATCGTTGAATAACGCTTCCGAATATATTTGAGTTGACGGAGGGTTAATATCGACAAATTTTTCGCAGGAGACCAGGAAAAAAATGGGTATTATAAAGAAAGGTTTATATGAAAATCGCATAGACATATCTTTTTAGAGAGTAAATTGAATACCTGCAGCAAATGTTCTTAATGTAGGCAATTGGTAAATGCTTTGGGTTTCAGGATCAAAGCCGGAGAAGTTTGTAACAGTAAATACATTTTGCCCACTCACATAAAGCTTGCAGCCTTTTATTTTGGTATTTTTGTTGAGATGATCCGATATTTTCCAGCTTACCTGGATATTTCTGCACTTTACAAATGAAGCGTTGCCATATATACCATCGGATATGCTTAAAAGGATTCTTGATGCCAAAGCAGCTTCAGAAATTGCATCAACGGAATACTTTTGAACGTTTGTGATATCACCTGGTTTCTGCCACCTTTGCAACACAATTGCCGGCTGATTGGCCGCTGTACCAGGTATGTATCCTGCTGCCAATTGGCTAAGATAGTTTCTACCAATCTGATTCCTGAATTCGAGAAAGGCTGACAGCTCAATTGTTTTATATTGGATCGTAACGTTAAAGCCCCCATAATACCTGGGATTTGTGTGAATTAATGTACGGTAGTCAGCAGGTGAATAGTTACCATCCTCGTTTACGTCTTCTACTTGATAAACACCGGTGGCTGGGTTTACACCTAAATAGTGGTAACGCTTGACTATCCCAATAGGCTTCCCGACCTCATATTGACTGGCATAGCTTGATTGTTCAAGGCCGGGAAAGGCACGAAGCCTATTTTTGGGAATAGTTAGGTTTAGATTGAGATTCCAATTCCAATTTTTAGATTGGATTATCCGTGATGCAAGACTAAATTCCCATCCGCTATTTTCTACAAGGGCGTCCAGATTTTTGATAACTCCTGAAAAACCTGTCTGTGAAGGTAGCTGATAGCTGATAAGTTGATTGCGACTGCGATGATGATAATAAGACGCCGACAATAGCAATCGGTCTCTAATTAAGCCTGTTTCTATAGCAAGCTCAAATTTGTGAGTAGATTCCCATCTGAGATTTGGATTGAACAGGGCAGAAGGAAAAAACCCTGGATTTTGTTGATACTGAACAGTACTCGTCGTCCACAAATCATAAAATCTATAATCGCCTATCTGGTCATTGCCAGTAGTCCCATAACTTCCTCTCAGCTTTCCAAAACTGAGAAATGGCAGATTGTTTTTGATAATCTCATAATCTGAAAATATCCATCCTCCTCCAATGGAAAAGAAGTTGGTAAATCTTTTTCCAGGACCAAATCTACTTGAACCGTCCTGCCTGAGTGAAATGTTAGCCAAATACTTGCTGTCATAGTTATAACTTATTCTGCCAAACAACCCCTGATACCTGTACGTACTTACTGTATTTAAAGCCTTTATACTGCCTGCTGCACCGATAGAATTCAAAACCTGATCGCTCGTGTAGTTGGCCGCATTTATGCTAACGGTATTGAATTCCTTATCCTGCCAGGAGCCTCCGGCAAGAAAATTGGCTTTCCCAGAACCCAGACGAAGCGTGTATTCTATGTGAGGTTCTGCAATCCAGCTTTTTGTGCTGCTATTGGCAAACCGGGAAGAAGCTTTTTGACCCAAAGTCGGATCAAGCGCTATTTTGGGTATTAATGCTATCTCCTCTGAGTGCAGGAAGTTGTAGCCAACATTGGCTTTTACGGAAAAGTTGTGAAATATTTCATAGCTCGTTAATAAATTGCCCATAAAGTTTTCTGCGCCTGACTTATTCGTTTTAAAGAATTCTGCGATCGGATTAGAAAATCCAAAGTCAGAAAAATTGACTCCTTCATCAGACCAGGCGATAGTACCGTCTTCGTTATACAGGGGAATATTGGGAGGAAGATACATATACATGCTGAAATCAGTAGGAGGGAGGATGTTTTTACTGCTTGAAAAATTGCCGCTCGCGGAAAGCTTAAATCGTGAATCTTTTGATTGGTGGCTTGTTTTAAAATGAAAAGACATTCTTTCATTATAATACGAATCCGAATATACTGTCGACTCTTTCTGATATCCTGCCCCAACAATAAAACTGGTCTGTTCGTTCCCGCCTGATAAAGATAATTGGGCGTCTGTGATTCGGGCAACTCGCCCGATCAATAGCTTTTTTAGGTCTGTATAAGCTGTAGTATCCCAAACTAGCACATCCATCGCGTTATATATGTTAGGAGTGAAAGCATCATTTTTAAAAGCCTCCTTCCTCATTTCCTGATAATCAGGTGTTTTTAGCATATCCATTGTTCTGCTTATCTTGGAAAAGCCGGTATAAAATCGCCCATTGACAGTAAGCTTTCCCAAGTTTCCCGCTTTTGTTGTAATAATGATAATTCCGTTCGCTGCTCTGCTGCCATAAATAGCTGTTGCGTCACCATCTTTTAACACTTCAATACTTTCTATGTCTGCCGGATTTATCATGCTTAATGGGCTCAGTCCGCCTTCACTTATAGATGTAGGGTTATTAGCTGCTGAAGGGATCCTATTCATAGCGCTATTCCCCGGCTCAAATGGCACGCCGTCTATAATAAATAAAGGATCATTTCTCGACAAACTCAGGTCTAACGAACTGCGGCCGCGAATTTCAACTTTAAATGCCGACCCCGGCACTCCGCTGGTTTGAGTAATTATCATACCAGGTACCCTGCCCTGCAAGGCAGCCAGCGGATTACTTACCGGTTGCCGTTCGATTTCTTCTGCTGTTACTTTGGTAATATTACCCGTATTAAGCCTTCGCGTGGTTTGTCCGTACGCCATTACGATAACCTGATCCAGGTTACTGATCCTGGCCTTTACCGTTATAGTTAAATAATGTCGCCCGTTTACCCTCACTTCCATCTTTTCTATCTCCGCACCGGATATTTCCAGGGTAGCGGAACTGTCTATTTCCCGTAGTGTAAATTCGCCCAATCCATCTGTAAAGGCCGCCTTATCGCTATTCTTCACCCTCACGCTGACGCCGGGTATCGGCTCACCGCCGGGGCTCACTACTTTGCCCCTTAATTCATGGATCGGCTTTACTGTTCTTTGTGCTTTCTTGTTGCGAATAATGATGAGTTGATCCTCAATAATGAAATCCAGCGGCTGATCCTTAAATGACATTTTTAGTACTGCCGGCAATGGCCTATTTACCGCATGCAGCGTTACCGGGAGGCTTTGAGCCATCTGTTCTTTCAGGTACACAAACCGGTAACCGGTCTGCGCCTCTATGGCTTCAATCAACCTGGTTAGTGGCGCGTCCTGAAGATGAAGTGTAACGGTTTGTCCGTTCACTTCTGCCTGTATTTGTACACAGACGAAAAAGATAAAAATTCCAGTTAGCTTCATGAGCAGTATGACTTTACGGATGTAAGTCAACAGCAAACCTTTCTCTTGGCTATAAACGGTTTGTTGCATAGCTTTGTTTTGTTTGCCTGACTGCCGTTTGGCAGCGCCAGGCAGGGTTAATTAATTGTATGTCGTCAATTCGAAAACTGCAATCAGGTTGACCCCGGACACCGGTCAGCAGTATCGCAATTACTGCTGACCATTTTTATCCAGGACTGCCCTGGTGGCTGTTCCATAGGAATAAATACTTTATCTCAATTCATTTATTGTTTTTTCCCGGTTCAACAAATATGGTATCTCCTTTTATTTCAAACCTAACCTCGCCGGTCAACTGCAAATAATGCAACAGCCTGCTTACCGGAACATCCCTGCTAATGCTGGCATTAAAGTGTCCACCTACCGTTTCTTTATATACCACCGTGGCATTGTACCATCGCTCTACCTGGCGCATGATGCTTTTTATATCCGCGTCTTTAAATTGAAATGCCCCGCTTTTCCACGCCGTAACCTCGTTTGCCGAAACCGTTTTATTTAATTCAAACTTATTATCTGCATAACGCGCCTGCTGGCCGGGAACAAGTGTTATATGAGGCGTATTTGCAGAAGACACCGTTACGCTTCCTTCCAGCAGTGTTGTATTAGCTGAAGGCTCATTGCCGTAAGCGTTTATATTAAACTTTGTACCCGTAACAGTAACCTGCATATCTCCAACCTGCACAATAAAAGGTCTTTTGCTGTTACCATCTCCTGCTGCAGCTACTTCAAAATATCCTTCACCGGTTAACTGCACTATACGTTTTTCACCAATGAACTTAACAGGATACACCAGTGATGATGCTGCGTTCAGCCATATCCTGGTGCCATCTTCCAGCAATACACTATATTGACCGCCTTTAGGCGTAGTAAGCGTATGCATGATCTCCGTTGTTCCGGCATTAACTCCCGGGCCGTATTTTATCAATCCCTCGCTGTCTTTTTCCAGTTTGGCTGAGTCAGACGTAAGCAATAATCCATAGGGTAACTTACTTAGATCCGTAACTTTCCCGGCAACGGTTAGCGTAGCATGTGGTCCACCGGGAGCAATATCGTTGGTTGCTATTAGAGTATTATTTTCATTTCCAGGCTTACCTGTTTGCGACCGGTAAATAAAGTATATAACCAATATCAGCGCCAGCGATGCGGCAACCGCCAGTATTGTTTTAAACTTTGTTATGCCGGATGGCTTATCTTCAAATATCCTTTGCTGTAAGTTCTTATACTCTAATTCCGGGTTGATACGCCGGAGGGTTTTCAGTGATTCCTCTATGTTTTTTTCATCAGTCAACACTTCAAACAGGCGCATGTTATCGTCATTTTCAGATACCCAGTCGTCTAACTCGTCGTGCTCATCCTCTGTAAGCTCGTTATTGATGTATCCTGCTATCAGGTAAGCCGTACGGTACGGATCAGGCCCGTTCTCCGGAAAAACAGTATGGTTTTTTGTGTTCATGGTTCTAAGTTATGCAATCATATCTGCTCATCTTTCTGCATCCTGCTATTACAAAGGAGTACAAAAAGAGAAAAAAGGATGAGAAGAATGAAAGATTTTTTTGAATTAATTTACAACATAAAATGGAGGAACGGGAGCATAATAAGAGGAATAAACCTACGGCGCAATAAGTCGAGCCCATGACGCTTATGCGATTTTATAGTGCTTACCGTTAGACGCATGTCTTTGGCGGTTTCTGAAATCGATTTACCTTCTACATATAAAGACCGCAGTACATTGCAACACCGGGCGGGCAGGGTTTCCATGGCCTGATGCAGCTGACGGATCGTTTCAGCAAACACAATGCCTTCGTAAACCGTTTTCTCAGCATCCGGCAAAAAGGGAATATGCCCGGTTTTTTCTTTAGCTTTTTTACGCAGGAACTTAGAGCAGCCGTTTTTCACTACTGTATATAAATAGGCTCTGATGGAAGCAGCAGTATTAAACTGGCTTCTTCGCCGCCATGTTTGATAAAAAGCCTCCGAAGCCATTTCGCAGGCAAAGCCTTCATCACCTGTGAGGCGTATGGCGTAAAGACAAAGCGACCCGTAATACGCATCAAAGAAATATTGCAGGCCGGTTTCGTCTCCCTGCTGAAACCTAAGGGCAAAATCTCCCGGAACGTATATGGTTTCTTTTTTCTGCAACGAACAATGCTTTTTAAAATAAAATGTATAGGAGTTACAGTAATAAGAAGGCGCGGAACTCCACTTACCGGCTTGGAGACCCTCGGAGAGCCTTTAGACACAATAAGGGAGCCCACGCCTAAACGTGAGCTCTTGCTTATCATCTCGTGTCTAATGAAAATTTCCGAGGTTTCCAAGTCGAGACTCAAAGCGAAAGCTTCAAATTAGTTATATGAAGATTCGCAAATTATTTTTCTGAAAATAAAGATAACAAATAATTTACATAATGTTAGTTTTTACATACTATATGTATTTTTTAAAGTACTATCGTTGATAATCAATCTAAATTTCTTCCTATTCATTTTTACAATGACTAAGGAAGAAAAGAAAACGAAGTACTCGGCACTTAAGTCTATGTTTTTAAGCGGGCAGGTGCTACGGATGAAAGATATTGAGAAAATTTATCCAACAATGGTTGCCAAAGATTTAGGTATTAACCACGGCAGATACGTAAATAAACTTTACAAACCTGAAGAGTTTTCCATCAAACATATCATTATCCTTGCGAACCTTTTGGAGATTGACCCACAAATAATAATTAGGACCATTCTTAGTCAGTTAAATAGTCAAAGCGTTCCAAAAAGAAATAAGAACTGATGCATTGTCCCGCGAATAAGGGAAATTTTAAGAAAAAAACTTACTATTAAAGCAACCGGTGCTTTTAGCAACAACGGCAATTCCGGGATACTCCAAACAACCAATACTGTTTTTCTTACAGCGTTGTTAAGGCTAATTGGATACAATGAGCCCCGGACGATCCGTCGTCGGTTTGTAGAAGAAGGGTATGAAGTTTCCCTGTATGGTAAACCGGGAGAGCGGGAATATGCAAATAAAGTAGATGGAGATGTAGAGGGGCTGTATGCTCCGGGTGGAACGAGAAATACAGGCTTTCACGCAGGGATTGGCTGGCCCGGTGCATTGGCTTCTTTGTGTGGTGAACGGGCCCGGGGCTGGAACTGGCATGGGTATGTTTTACCGGTACGGAGGCGTTCCCATTGTTGCCAAATCATTTCTTCCCAATGATGATATGAATATTCCCCGCGCATCATTGCAGGAAACGCTGGATTATATCCTGGCGCTTTGTGATGAGGCCATCGCCGGATTACCCGATACATGGTCTGCTCAATATTACGGGCGCTTCACAAAAGGCGCGGCTATGGCTATAAAAGCCAGAACACTGCAGTTTGCGGCACGCCCTCTGTTCAACACCGGCGCTCCTTATCTTGATTTTGGAGAAAACAATAAAATGATCTCCTTCGGAAGCCAGGACAATACGCGCTGGGACAAAGCCATTGCGGCAAACGAAGCCGTGCTGAGCTGGGCACAGGCAAATGGTTATGCCCTCATCAATACCGGGGGCGCAGGTACGGGGAAACCCAACCCCAATGCCCTGAATGATTACGGTACTGCTACCTCGGTACCGGGAAACAGCGAAGTTCTTTTAGCCTGTAAGGTTGATGAAAACATGAGCAATATATGTGTTTATGTATTTTTTGGTATCGATGATTTTTTTGAAACGCTTTTTCAATGGTCCGCCTTCCTCGTGTGCTTTTGATGGCGTTACGCAGTTGCAACTGCTATAAGGTCTGACTTTATTGTAACTGTTAATAGATGGAGCGTTTGCCTCAGGTTATGCCGGATTATGAAAGAATACAGACAGCACGACGCGCTGGCGAAGAGTTAACGATCTTTAGGTATCTTTAGGAAAATTAAATGATATAATGGGGTCACTGGCAAAAATCGAAGAGTTTAAATCATCACCGGAACTATTAGAAAAGCTTTATCAATACAGCATACAAAAAGAATACGGTGCAGGAACCGTTATTTTAAATGAAAATGCCCATATACGTGCTATTCCTATTGTGATCAGAGGGACGCTTAAGGTGATCCGGACAGAAGAAGACGGCAGGGAAATTTTGTTGTATTATGTTAAAGCCGGCGAAAGTTGTATCATGTCTTTTTTAGGCGGGTTGCACAACGAAAAAAGTAAAGTAAAAGCAGAGGTGGAAGAAGATGCGGAAATACTTTTCCTGCCTATGGAAAAAGTGTCATTGTTCATCAAGGAATATTCCCAATGGCTGGATTATATTTTCCGACTGTACCACAAGCGTTTTGAAGAACTATTGGAGATCATTAATGCCATTGCTTTCAAAAAGGTAGACGAACGATTACTAACATTATTGTATAAGAAGCAGGATCTTACCGGAAATAATACCTTAAACATTACACACGAACAATTGGCGAACGAATTGGGAACTGCCCGTGTTGTGGTTTCCCGACTTTTGAAGCAACTGGAAGAAAACGGAACGGTTCAACTGGGCAGAAATAAAATTACCCTTGCGTGATCAAAGCAGCTGTACAGATTTTTGAGCTGGTGCAAATTTGCAGCATCTGCTTCAGGCGGGTTATCCGGTATCGGGATTGATCCGGCAGTAGCGCCAGTATGTTTGGCCGAAAAAGTCAGTTCAGGCGCTTTCCCTATGCCACAGCCAATGAACTATCAGCTGCCTTTTTCTATTTTCTTCATCTTGCTTCACACAAAGAGCCCCGGGATTTCGGAACGCTGGCTCCCGTACGGTTGGTTAGATGCCTGCCTCAACAACCTGCAGCATAAAGTAAAAGACAGTACCTTCCGGCGCTTTGTAACTAAAGTAACCGTACAGGGAAAATAATCATCAGAAATTTGCAGTGTTGAAAACAAAAGGAGCTTAAAATAAATTATTATGTTTTTCCAACACGTTTATGATCAAAGCTTAGCACAGGGCAGCTATGTGATAGGTTGTCAGGCTACCGGGGAAGCCATAGTGATAGACGCCCGGAGAGATATTGATATATACCTGGAAATTGCAGAGCAAAACAATCTTGGCATCACCCACATCACCGAAACACATATTCACGCCGACTTCCTTTGCGGATCGAGAGAACTGGCTGCCGTTACCGGAGCCCCGATGTATCTCTCTGATGAAGGCGGTGAAGACTGGCAATACCAGTTTCCTCATAAAGGGATTAAAGACGGAGATGTTATTAAAGTAGGCAATTTAACCTTAGAGGTCATTCATACGCCCGGACACACACCTGAAAGCATCAGCTTTTTACTAACAGACCATCCCGCTTCAGACAAACCTGTAATGCTGCTTACCGGTGATTTTGTATTTGTAGGCGATATTGGCCGTCCTGATTTGCTGGAAAAAGCGGCAGGAATGATGGGTACAAAAGAGGCGGGTGCAAAGCAAATGTTCCAATCACTGAAAAAATTTGAAGCCTTACCGGATTATGTTCAGTTGTGGCCGGCGCATGGAGCAGGTTCTTCCTGCGGAAAAGCACTGGGAGCAGTGCATAGCTCTACGACAGGTTATGAAAAAATCCGCAATTGGGCGTTCCGGTATGGTGAAGATGAACAGGGTTTTATGGATTATCTTCTGACAGACCAGCCCGAGCCTCCGAAATATTTTGCAATGATGAAATACCTGAACAGGGTTGACCGTCCTTTGCTGATAGAAATACCGAAGCATCCGGAATTATCCAAATCTCAATTTCTTTCCGCTTATCAAAAGGGCATCAAAGTAATTGATACCCGGAATAAAACTGATTTTGCCAAAGGATTCATTCCCGGCAGCATCAGCATTCAGGACAATGACTCTTTTTCTACGTGGTGCGGCTGGTTGCTCAATTATCAGGAACAATTTATACTGGTAGCTGACGGCAGCCAAATGGAAGACCTGACACGAAAACTGATGCGCATCGGTATGGATAATATCTACGGTTACATTCCGGATGTAAACGGTTTAGGCATTGAACTGCAAACGGCTGATGTCATTTCTATAGATGAATTTAAAATGTATCTCCTGAAAGATGATATACAGATTGTGGATGTACGGGGCGCAACGGAGTACGAAGCCGGACATATAGAGGGTGCGGACAGTGTTTTTGCCGGAACCATCACCGGCAACCTGGATAAGATCAATAAAGACAAACAGGTTATCATTTATTGCCAGGCAGGCGACCGTTCGGCAATTGCTTACTCCGTACTTGCCAAACACGGATTCAGAAACGTGAAGAACTTTTCAGGCGGAATAAAAGAATGGCTGGCAGCTGACGGTAAAACAATCGCGTGTAAAGAAACATCTTGCATCAACGTATAAAATATAGAAGTATGAATTTTTTTTCGGTCTTGTTTGGAAAAACAGACAATAGCCGGTTAACGGAAGCTGTAAAGAATGGCGCCTTCCTGGTAGACGTACGCACACCCGCGGAGTTTTCCACAGGCAGCGTAAAAGGTGCGGTAAATATTCCGCTGGATAGCGTGCAAAGCCAGTTGTCAAAATTCAAAAATAAAAAAAGCATCGTAGTTTTTTGCCGGAGCGGCGCCCGCAGCAGCCAGGCCAAAGGCATTTTGGAGCAAACCGGCTTTCAGAACGTAATTAACGGGGGAGCGTGGCAAAATGTAAACCAGGTGGTGAATGAATAAAGAAAACGAAAAGCTGCAGCGCTGTGCAACCCGATGCGAAAATCCGCTTGACCAGGCTTACCGGAACCTGCGATGGGAAAAGAATGAAACAGGTTGGGACACAATGCGCCTCTCCCGCCATTACCATACAAAAGAAAAGAGTACGCAGAAAAAGCGGCTTCCTTACTGAATGAGAAAGGAAAACTCACAGGCGTGTTGTTTGATACAAGCTTTGAAAAGGAGGGACCACCCTTTGGCGGTAGTGCCTTTGAGTATAAACTCATTTTTGAACCGGTATTCACAATTAAAACAATGGGCGGATGTTACAACAGTATTTCACAAAGAGCCGGCACTGAAGTTTTTATTAACCTGATTAAAAAACAGAAAGCATGAAAAAGAATATGGGAGCAACGGATAAGGCAATCCGGATACTAACAGCAGCGGCCATAGCGGTCCTGTATTTCACAAATGTTATTGCGGGCATGTGGGCCATTATTCTGGGCATACTGGCAGCAGTGTTTTTGCTTACTTCATTCATAAGTTTTTGCCCACTGTATTTGCCATTTCATATCAGTACTTATAAAAAAAAGAAACAATGAAAGCGTATTTGAAAAATTGGGATTTTATGCGGGCGTTGCGATTGGCCTTAGGCATTTTTATTATGGTGCAGGGCATCATAACAGCCGAATGGATGATCGCGGTGTTAGGAGGGGTGTTCTCCTTAATGCCTTTGCTGAACATAGGTTGTTGCGGGTCTGCGGGTTGTGGCTACACACCTGTTTCACGAAACAATAAAAAACCGGAAGATATAACCTATGAAGAGATACGTTAAAAAAAATTGCTTATAACGACCGGACCTGTTACCGGTGCAGCAGGTTGTTTCTGTTGGAATTTATTGCTGCAATTCAGGCGGTTGTTCCCTAACATCTTAGCCGTTTACAGTGCCACTTACGGTGCGGTTATGGGATTCTGCCCCGATTTGCCGGGTAATCCTGATGCAACCTATATTGTTCGTATTCCGCAATACAACGGCCGGCGATCCAATTCCTCTGCGGTAAAGCAGCATTCACCTGTTTTTTGAACCTGCTTTAAGAAATATTTGTAAGGAGAGGTAATCAGAAACCCAGCTCAATCTCAGCGGTATTATTTATTACTGATCTTTTTTTATTGTTTTTCTCTGCATTCTTTTCTGTACTGAACTTTCGTTGTATCCATTCTCTGACACGGATTTTCTTTTCCGGAAATAATGTTTCAGGTTTAAACGCTGCGTCCAAATGTTCAGAGAACATTGTCAGATACTTGTCCATATGATCTTTTTATAAGTTTAATTTTTAGTTTCTGCTGCCTTCAGATTTATAAAAAATAAACCTGGCAAAATATTATTTGGGGTACAACCGCCACAAGTCCATGCTTTGCCATTATTGTTCCTGATTTTTCGGGATCCGGCGCCGGCTTTGTTCACGGTATCGGCCACTTCCCTGAAGAAAATTGGTCCGGGTACTGTACATTCAAACATCGCAGCAGATCCATTGGTGTCTGCAGCTTCGGGCAAAGAGCCAATCGTAATTTGCCCGGCTTTGTTGGTTTCTTTTGTCATAAAAAATAATTTATACCGCAAACCTATATCGGCGAAACGGCAATGTTCTTGATTTGAAATAAGAAATTACTTATGCGGATCTCTTATACCAACAATCGGATATTTAGAACATTCATTATAGATGTTCTCACTTCCCGAACAATGGGAGCTGATTTCCGTTTTTTAACGAAGTACAGTACAAAAGGAAGTTGTTTTGAGGAAACTGCATCAACCGGCGCCATTCATTGTTCAAATGGCGGATCGTGCTGTGCAATGTAAGTGCTTAAGCCTTTTTGCGCCGCGGCAAGCTTTTTCATGACTTCAACGGCGGCACGGCCGGCGCTGCGATAAGTATAGGTATACACTTCCTTCCCGTTGAACTGAACCGTGATAAAATTGGTTCCCGGATGGTAGGCGCTAACCCCCGACTTTTTACCGCTTTTACTTGAATAGGACCTCATGGGATAGCATATTAAAAATGAAAACAGATATCCTAAGCTGATGATGTTTCAATTCCGATGCCGCATTTTGATGAAAGAGGGCCTGGATATCCGTTTCCTGCAGCATATTGTACAGGAGGCGTACTGCAGGTGTTCCATAAGGATATAAACCTGCGCTGCAATTTGTTGCTATAATAAGGGGAACAAAACTATTCGGTAATTGTATTTGATCTTTCAGTAACTTGATCGGTAAAACCCCGTTATATTATGTCACAACAAAGAAAAATTACTTTACAGGAAGCGGAGATACCAACCCATTGGTACAATATCATGGCCGACATGCCCAATAAACCACTGCCGCCCCTGCATCCCGGAACTCAGCAACCCATTGGTCCCGAAGATCTGGCGCCGCTGTTCCCGATGGAATTGATCAAACAGGAAGTGAGCGCCGACAGGTGGATAGAAATACCCGATGAAGTAAGAAACCTGTATTCCATCTGGCGGCCTACGCCTATGTTCAGGGCTTATAACTTTGAAAAGTCGCTGGGCACAAAGTCTAAAATTTATTATAAGTATGAAGGGGTTAGTCCTGCCGGTTCGCACAAACCCAATACCGCTGTTCCGCAGGCTTATTACAATATGAAAGAAGGCGTAAAGAAGATATCAACCGAAACCGGCGCCGGCCAGTGGGGCAGTGCATTAAGCTTTGCCTGTAAACTGCTGGGAATAGAATGTGAAGTGTTTATGGTAAAAGTGAGTTACGATGGAAAGCCCTACCGGAAAATTATGATGAACACCTGGGGAGCTACGGTGCATGCTTCTCCCAGTAATTTAACCAATTCCGGGAAAAGCATACTTGAAAAAGATCCGAACTCACCCGGAAGCCTGGGAATTGCTATCTCTGAAGCTGTGGAGGTAGCTGCCACGCACGATGATACCAAATATTCCCTGGGCAGTGTGCTGAACCATGTATTGATGCATCAAACCGTTATAGGACTGGAAGCATTGAAACAGATGGAAAAAGCAGGTGATTATCCCGATATCGTGGTGGCGCCCTTTGGCGGGGGATCAAATTTCGCGGGTATCGCATTTCCTTTCCTGCAAAACAATTTAACGGGTGGGAAAAAGATAAGGGCGATCGCGGTAGAGCCCACTTCCTGCCCGAAGCTCACGCGTGGCGCTTTTCGTTACGACTTTGGTGATACCGTTGGTATGACACCATTGATCCCGATGTATACTTTGGGGCATAATTTTATTCCCTCACCCATTCATGCAGGGGGCCTGCGGTATCATGGAGCGGGCGCCATCGTAAGCCAGTTATTGAAAGATAACATCATTGAAGCTGCGGCCATTAACCAAACGGAATGTTTTGATGCGGGCTTATTGTTCTCCGGTGCAGAAGGCATTATTCCTGCGCCTGAAGCCACACATGCAGTAGCAGAGGTAATACGACAGGCAAAGCAGGCAGATAAGGAAGGTGTTTCCAAAACGATCTTGTTTAATCTGTGCGGGCATGGTCATTTTGACCTGAGCGCTTATGAACAATATCTTAGCGGAAAACTGGTGGATTATGAAGTATCGCAGGAGGACATCAATGCGTCTTTGGCGGAGTTGAATACACCTGCTATTTAGGATTTCTTATAATTTCAGAAAGAAAAGTGCAGCAGCCATGTTGCACTTTTTTTAATGGATTGCAGAGCAGCCGGTGTATGGTCCATACAATTGCTGATGAAAAAAAGCTGCCGGAAAACCCCGGCAGCTTCACAAATTTTGCATTCACTACTCACTACTCACTACTCACTACTCACCACTCACTTCTCCTTCCACTCCACCCCGGTATCTTTCCAGCTTTTTGAATTGGCCGAATCAA
>NZ_DAOMOZ010000077.1:0-19204 GCF_035444585.1 Agriterribacter sp. | reverse complement strand
CAGTTTGGCGGACAGCGTTTTGGTGAAATGGAAGTATGGGCGCTGGAAGCTTATGGAGCGTCCAATATTTTACAGGAACTGCTTACCCTGAAATCGGATGATATCATCGGCCGTGCAAAAACCTATGAGTCTATTGTAAAAGGTGATAATATTCCGAGAGCAGGATTGCCCGAATCATTTAATGTGCTGGTGCACGAATTGAGAGGATTAGGATTAGAACTGAAGTTTGAATAAAGATGGTGAATGGTGAATAGTGAATAGGCTGTTGCAGGAATTCACTATTCACAATTGCCCATTCACTACTCACATAATATCTGTTATAAAAACTAAGAAATTTTCATATGGCTATCAAAAAAGATAATCGTCCCAAATCAAATTTTTCCAGGATCACGATCAGTCTGGCTTCTCCTGATGCCATTCTTGAACGGTCTTATGGTGAAGTTTTGAAGCCTGAAACCATCAACTATCGCACGTACAAACCCGAAAGAGATGGCTTGTTCTGCGAAAGGATTTTTGGGCCTGTAAAAGATTATGAGTGTGCCTGCGGTAAGTACAAGCGTATCCGTTATAAGGGTATTGTTTGCGACCGCTGCGGTGTGGAAGTTACAGAAAAAAAGGTGCGCCGTGAAAGAATGGGTCACATCAAACTGGTGGTGCCGGTTGTTCATATATGGTATTTTAAGAGTCTTCCCAATAAGATCGGTTACCTGCTGGGGATCAGTTCCAAAAAAATGGAAAGCATTGTGTACTACGAAAGATATGTAGTGATACAGCCGGGCATACGCGAAGACCGCAATCTTAAAATGGGAGACCTGCTTCCTGAAGAAGAATACCTGGAGATATTGGAGAATCTTCCCAAAGACAACCAATACCTGCCCGACGATGACCCCCAGAAATTCATCGCTAAAATGGGGGCGGAAGCCATTCATGCCATGCTCGGACGAATTGACCTGGATCAGTTGAGTTACGACCTGCGCAATGCTGCAGCTACAGAAACTTCCCAGCAACGTAAAGCAGATGCTTTAAAGCGGTTGAGCGTGGTGGAATCGTTCCGCGATGCCAACGACAGAATTGAAAACCGCCCGGAATGGATGGTAATGCAATATATACCCGTTATACCTCCGGAACTCCGGCCCCTGGTGCCTTTGGATGGCGGCCGCTTTGCTTCATCCGATCTGAATGACTTATACCGCCGTGTTATTATCCGCAATAACCGTTTAAAACGTTTGCTGGAGATCAAAGCTCCGGAAGTGATCCTGCGCAACGAAAAGCGCATGCTCCAGGAAGCCATAGATTCCTTGTTTGATAACTCGCGCAAATCCAATGCCGTTAAAGCCGAAGGCGGGCGCGCATTGAAATCGCTGAGCGATGTGCTGAAAGGAAAGCAGGGGCGTTTCCGTCAGAATCTTTTGGGTAAACGTGTTGACTATTCAGGGCGTTCGGTGATCGTGGTAGGACCTGAGCTGAAACTGCATGAATGCGGCTTGCCGAAAGACATGGGCGCCGAATTGTTCAAGCCGTTCATCATCCGCAAGCTGATCGAAAGAGGCATTGTAAAAACGGTGAAGAGCGCAAGGAAACTGGTTGACCGTAAGGAAGCCATTGTTTGGGATATTCTTGAAAATATTCTCAAGGGGCATCCCATCATGCTCAACCGTGCCCCCACACTGCACCGTTTGTCTATCCAGGCATTTCAGCCCAAGCTGGTGGAAGGGAAAGCGATACAGTTGCATCCATTGGTATGTTCTGCGTTCAACGCCGACTTCGATGGTGACCAGATGGCCGTTCACGTTCCGCTGAGCAGCGCCGCTATTTTGGAGGCGCAACTGCTTATGCTGTCTTCACACAATATCCTCAACCCGCAGAACGGCACGCCTATTACGCTTCCTTCGCAGGACATGGTACTGGGCCTGTATTATATTTCCAAAGGCAGGAAATCAACCGAAACAGAAAAGGTAAAAGGAGAAGGCAAGAGCTTTTACAGCGCAGAAGAGGTGATCATTGCCTACAACGAAAATAAGGTTGACCTGCATGCCCACATCAAAATAAAAGCTGCACTTCGTAAAGACAATGGTGAACTGGAAAAGAAGCTCATTGATACAACAGTGGGCCGTGTGATCTTTAATCAGCATGTTCCTGAAGAAGTGGGATTTATAAATGCATTGCTGACCAAAAAATCACTCAGGGAGATCATCGGAGATATCATTAAGATCACCAATGTTCCCAAAACTGCTAAATTCCTTGACGATATCAAGCAACTGGGTTTTCGTACTGCATTCAGAGGAGGACTTTCCTTTAACATCAATGACCTTGTTATCCCGCAACTGAAGCAGGAGCTCGTGGAATCGGCTTCCGATGAAGTGCAGGAAGTTTGGGAAAACTACAACATGGGTCTCATTACCAACAACGAAAGGTATAACCAGATCATTGACATCTGGTCGCGTGTAGACACCCGCGTTACGGAAACGCTGATACGTGAAATGGCAACAGACAAGCAGGGATTCAACTCTGTTTATATGATGCTTGATTCGGGTGCCCGTGGCAGTAAGCAGCAGGTAAAGCAGTTGGCGGGGATCAGGGGTTTGATGGCCAAGCCGCGTAAAAGTGGCTCTACCGGGTCGGAGATCATTGAAAACCCGATCTTGTCCAACTTTAAAGACGGGCTCAATGTATTGGAGTATTTCATTTCAACACATGGTGCACGCAAAGGTTTGGCCGATACCGCATTAAAAACTGCCGATGCCGGTTACCTCACCCGCCGTTTGGTGGACGTAGCCCAGGATGTGGTAATTAATGAGGAAGATTGCGGCACACTGCGCGGTATTGCCATCAGCGCCTTAAAGGACAACGAAGATATCGTGGAGCCGTTGTACGATCGTATATTGGGACGTACATCGGTACATGATGTATACAATCCCGTAACAGATGAGCTGATTATAGCAGCAGGCGAACAAATCACGGAAGAAATTGCCCATGCAATTGAAGAAAGCGGCATTGAAACCGTGGAGATACGTTCTGTATTAACCTGCGAAAGCAAGCGCGGTGTTTGTGTAAAATGCTACGGGCTTAAT
Source organism: Agriterribacter sp. (assembly GCF_035444585.1). GTDB lineage: Bacteria > Bacteroidota > Bacteroidia > Chitinophagales > Chitinophagaceae > Agriterribacter. Next base: position 16,133 of record NZ_DAOMOZ010000077.1, on the reverse strand, counting down.
CTGGCAACAGGGTATCTTGCTCAAAAGGGAGATGCTGTAGGCATTATCGCTGCCCAGTCTATCGGTGAGCCGGGTACACAGTTAACACTCCGTACCTTCCACGTGGGTGGCGTTGCGGGATCGGCTACTGTTGATTCGCAGCTAACGGCGAAGTTCGACGGAACGGTACAGTTCGACGGGTTACGTACGGTAACTACCGAAAACAACCAGGGCGAAAAGATCCAGATCGTAATTGGCCGCACGGGCGAACTGAGGATCATTGATGTAAAAAATGACAGGCTGCTCATTACCAATAATATCCCATACGGCGCTACCTTAATGGTAAAGGATGGGCAAAAAGTAGAGAAAGGTGATATTATCTGTTCATGGGATCCGTTTAATAATGTGGTTATCTCTGAGCAGGCAGGTGCCGTTAGGTTTGAAAGTGTAGTGGAAGGGTTTACTTACCGCGAGGAAGCCGATGAACAAACAGGACATCGTGAGAAGGTGGTGATTGAAACAAAAGACAAGACCAAAATACCAATGCTTATAGTGGAAGGTAAGGAAGTTAAAACCTATAACCTCCCTGTAGGCTCGCATATTGTGGTTGATGAAACAGAAGAGGTCCGCGCAGGACAGGTACTGGTTAAAATACCGCGTGTACTGGGTAAGCTGCGCGATATCACAGGTGGTTTACCACGGGTAACGGAATTGTTCGAGGCACGTAACCCGGGCAATCCTGCCATTATTTCGGAAATTGATGGCGTAGTTTCTTTTGGGGTGGTAAAACGCGGTAACCGCGAGATCATCATTGAAGCCAAGGATGGCGTTGTGAAAAAATACCTGGTTCCGCTTACACGGCAAATCCTTGTACAGGATGGCGACTTTGTGAGAGCCGGTACGCCTTTATCCGACGGGCAAACAGCTCCTGCGGATATCCTTAATATTAAAGGGCCCTTTGCAGTACAGGAATACGTGGTAAATGAAATCCAGGAAGTATACCGCCTGCAGGGTGTGCGCATAAACGATAAGCATATTGAAGTGATCGTAAGGCAGATGATGAAAAAAATTGAAATTGTTGAGCCGGGCGATACCAGGTTCCTGGAGGAAGATCTGGAAGACCGCTTTGAATTTATTGAAGAGAATGACTGGATATACGATAAAAAGGTAGTAACAGATCCCGGTGATTCTGCCAAACTGCGTGCAGGGCAGATCGTAAGCTTACGCGAATTGCGTGAAGAAAATTCCATTCTTCGCAGGGGCGATAAAAAGCTGGTGGAATTCAGGGACGCCAATCCCGCCACTTCCAGGCCGGTACTGCTGGGTATTACCAAAGCATCGCTGGGTACACACAGCTGGATATCTGCTGCGTCGTTCCAGGAAACGACCAAGGTGCTGAGCTCAGCCGCTATACAGGGTAAGATGGATGATATGCTCGGTTTGAAAGAAAATGTAATTACCGGTCATCCGATACCGGCAGGTACGGGGCTGCGTGAATTTGACAATATCATCGTGGGCAGCAAGGAAGAATATGAATTGCTGCAAACCACCCGTGAGGCTATGAGCTTTGATGAAGAAGAGTAATTTGATAAAATAGTGTGAAAGGAGTAGAGATCGCGAACTCTGCTCCTTTTTTATTGTATAATTGAATAAAAATACATATGAAGTATCTTTCCTTAATATTGAGTTCAGCAGCTTTAATACTGGCAGGCATATTGGTTTACCAGCAGCAAGCCCATACCGGCAAGCTGCGGACCCAGCTTGCAGCATTGCGCTCAGGCGATACTTCGCAGGTAAAGAGTTTAAAGATCGCGTATGTAGACCTGGATTCGATAGACGCAAAGTTTGAGTTTTATAAAGGCAAAATAGAGGCTTTTGAAAAAAAGAAAGATGGGTTAGACCGGCAGTTGAACGGAGCCTATCAGCAGCTGGATAAGCGGCGGATAGATTTTTTGAAAAGAGGAAATGCCATTACGCAGGCCGAGGCCGACGCTTTCAAAAAAGAGTACGACCAGCAATTGCAGGTGCTGGAAAACCAGCGCCGCAAAACAGAGCAGGATGTGCAGCAGGAAGCCATGATCATGCGCGATGATATTTTTAAGAAAATAAATGATTATTTAACGGGCTATTGCAAGGAGCGCGGATACACCTATGTTTTTTCTTATTCAAAGAATGCGAATATCTTTTTGTATGAAGACCCTGTGTTTGATATTACGGAAGATGTAATTGCAGGACTGAATGCCATGTATAAAAGAGAAGAAAAGAAAAAATAGAAGGCAGGAGCAGTTGAATGTATTATCTTCAGGTCCCGGGAAGTCCCGGGATTTTTTATGGAGCAGGATACTTCAAAACAATTTAAGCCTTCGCTGGGATTACTGGATGCTACGATGCTGGTAGCGGGGTCAATGATAGGATCAGGCATATTTATTGTAAGTGCCGAAATTGCACGCAATGTGGGCGGAGCGGGAACGCTGCTGCTGATGTGGATGCTGGCAGGCGCAGTTACGCTAATTGCCGCACTGAGCTATGGCGAACTTGCCGGTATGTTTCCCAGGGCTGGCGGCCAATACGTTTACCTCAGGGAAGCCTACAATCCATTTGTGGCTTTTTTATTTGGATGGACACAGTTTGGTGTAATACAAACCGGTACCATTGCCGCAGTGGCAGTTGCCTTTGCAAAATTCACAGCCTATCTTATCCCGGCGTTTGGCGAACAAAATATCCTGCTTCAACTTGCATGGTTTAAAATTTCGGGAGCACAGGTATTGGCCATCCTCTCCATCATTTTCCTAACGTACATTAACAGCCGTGGGGTGAAGAACGGGAAGATCATTCAAACCACATTTACGCTTACCAAGATTTTTTCTTTACTGGGTTTAACTGTATTTGGCTTTTTAACCGGCGCCAAAGCGGAGGTATGGGATGCCAACTGGCAAAATGCCTGGCAGTTCTCGAACATTGCAAATGTAAGCGGCAACACGGTTACTACCCTGCTGTCGGGGCTGGCATTGTTTGGCGCCATTGCCGTTTCCATGAAGGGTGCCCTGTTCAGCAGTGATGCCTGGAACAACGTAACCTTTATTGCTGCCGAGATCAAAAACCCCGGGAAAAATATAGGAAAGGCTTTGTTCCTTGGTACAGGCATTGTTACCGTTATTTACGTAGCGGCCAATATCATGTATTTGGCCGTGCTGCCTTTCAATGAAATTGCCTTTGCCGCCAACGACAGGGTAGGTGTGGCGGCTGCGGAGAAAATCTTTGGCAGCAGCGGTTCTCTCATTGTGGCGGTAATGATCATGATCTCTACCTTTGGCTGCAACAACGGACTGATCCTGGCGGGCGCCCGTATTTATTATACTATGGCAAAAGACGGGCTGTTTTTTAAAGGGGCGGGACAATTAAATGCATTCAGCGTTCCGGGCCGCGGGTTATGGATACAATGTATATGGGCATCGGTCTTATGTCTTACCGGGAGCTATAACGATCTGCTGGCCATGGTGATATTTGGCGTGCTGGTGTTTTATGTGCTCACCATAACCGGTATATATATATTGCGCAGGAAACGCCCTGATATTGTTCGGAGCTATAAGGCTTTTGGTTACCCGGTGCTGCCCATGGTTTATATACTGTCAGCTACGGCATTGGCCATATTGCTGCTGATCTTTGAAAGCAGGTATACGGTTCCGGGACTCGGTATTATTTTATTGGGGATACCTGTGTATTATATTGCGAAGCGGAGATTGAAGGTTTGAGAATGAATGCGGTCGGTACCGACGCAGGAGGGTCAGACCGCATTCAGAAATCCGAAAAATCCGATGGTGGAAGTCGGTAGCGCAGGAGAAGGAATATATATCCTATCGTTAGCAGTTATTCAACTGAGAGCTGAGAGCTGAATGCCATCTCAAATCATAAATTTCAAATTCGTTAAGCATGAACGATATAGCGAACATATTTGAGTCCTTTAAAAATATAAAAGTTGGCATCGTAGGCGATGTGATGCTGGATACCTATATGTGGGGCAGGGTTGACCGTATTTCGCCCGAAGCGCCCGTGCCCATTGTGGCTGTAAATAAAAAAGAATACCGTATAGGCGGCGCGGGCAATGTGGCACTGAACATTTGTTCTTTAGGTGCCAAAGCATCGGTAATATCGGTAACGGGTAACGACGATGATGGCCATGCCCTGCAAAAAATGTTTCTGGAGCAGGGGATTGATACGAGTTTCATATTGCAAAGTTCAAAAAGGATCACTACCAACAAGATCCGCGTTATTGGCCGCAACCAGCAAATGATGCGGCTCGACCAGGAAGTTACCGGCGATCTGGGCTACGAAGATGAGAACAGGCTGATACTGGCCGTGCAGCATTATATTGCACAGGAAAAACCGCAGGTCATTATCCTGGAAGATTATAATAAAGGAGTGCTCACGGAACTGGTAATCCAAAAAATAGTTGACCTGTGCAGGCACAACCACATCATTACCGCCGTTGACCCGAAACGTAAGAACTTTTTCGCGTATAAAGGTGTAGATATTTTTAAGCCCAATTTAAAAGAAGCCATGGAAGGGCTGAACATCATTGCCGGTGAAGTGAATGAAAAACTACTTCACGATATTCATGCCGCGTTGAATGAAAAGCTGGATCATCAGATTTCCATCATTACGCTTTCTGAAAAAGGTGTTTTTTATAAGCACAGAGATGCCGGCGCCATTGTGCCTTCACATATCCGGAATATAGCCGATGTGAGCGGCGCCGGCGATACAGTGATAGCTGTTGCTTCGCTGGTATATGCCGTAACCCGTAACGTGCGCCTGATGGCGGAAGTGGCCAATATCGCGGGAGGACTTGTTTGTGAGATCGTGGGCACTGCTGCTATAAACAAAGAAGCATTGCTGAAAGAATGCCGGCTGCTCCTGAGCTGATGCGGAGCTTTAGCTGCTATGCGCTGGTCTGAAGCACTTTTGGAGACCAACGTATTTTCTGTTTACTCCGACCAAACAGCAAGCTCATAGCCATCGGGGTCTGTGAACTGAAAACGTTTACCTCCCGGAAATTCAAAAATGTCTTTTACAATAATGCCTCCCGCACTTATCACTTTATTTTTGCTCGACTCAATATCTTTTGAATAGAGGATGACCAGAATACTTCCTTTAACAGGTTCTCCAATGGTGAACCCACCATCAAGGTAGTCTCCTTCAAATGCGGTGTATTCAGCTCCATAATCTGTGAACTTCCAGCCAAAACAACTTGTATAAAAATTTTTGGCCCGGGCAAGATCTCTTGAAAGAAATTCAATGTATTGAACCTGCTCGTGTTTTAACTTTTTTTGTGTCATGTTTCTGTATTAAAGTATTTAACTTTTAAGCCTTGCTCTTTTTGCACTTTATCAGGTAAAATGGATAAATATCATTCACTTCGGTAATTTCAAACAGTCCTGCTTTACCAAATTCTTCCTGTATTGTTTCTTTGTCGAAAAAGAACATTTTTACACCACCAAACATTTCAAACCCGTTTCTTTTAGCAACGGGCAAAAGCATGTATCTTATTGATCCATTCTAAATAGAAATCAAATCAGATGGAACAATTTATAAAATTGTCTGCTGCAGACAAAGCTGCTTTTGAGTTGAACGGTTATGTGATCGTGAAATCCCTCTATACAAAAAATGAGATTGATCTTTTAATTGGTATAACGATGGGTTTACATACGGGTGATGCTGGATTTAAGCAGTAACGGCTCATTTTGTGATGCGTGGCTAAAACAGATTTGATTTTATCATTGAATAGGTCATCGGAAAACCTGAAGGCATTTGTTTTAAACTTTAATTTTAAAAAATGACGGCAAGAAGAGATTTTATTAAAAAAACCATCATGAGCACTGCCGGAATAGGGATCGGCGGCATGGGCCTCAGTGCCAGATCATATGCTTCGATCTCAGGCGCTAATGAGCGGGTAAACGTTGCTGTAATCGGAATCCATGGCATGGGACAGAATCATATTGCAGCTTACTCCGGGTTAAAAGATACACGGGTAAGTGCATTATGCGATGTAGACAGTAATTTGTTTAACGAACGGATTAAAAAACATTTTGCAGATAAAATGCTACCCGCCCCCATAACCTATACCGATCTGAGGAAACTTTATGAAAACAAAGATGTTGACGCGGTTTCAATAGCAACGCCCAATCACTGGCATGCGCTTGCCGCTATCTGGGCTATCCAGGCGGGCAAGCATGTGTCGGTGGAAAAACCCTGTTGTCATAACTTTTATGAAGGACAGAAAATGGTGGAGGCGGCCGAAAAGTACAGGGTTATTGTACAGGACGGCGCTGAACAGAGAAGCAATCCCTGCGCGCAAACCATGGCCGGCTTCCTGCATTCCGGGAAGCTGGGCGAGGTTTACCTGGCAAAAGGGCTTTGTTATAAATGGCGCGATACCATTGGCAAAACCCCGGATGAGGCCGCTCCGGCAGGTGTTGACTATGACCTGTGGCTGGGCCCCGCGCCCAAACGGGCATTCTCCAAAAATCGCTTTCATTACAACTGGCACTGGAATTGGGACTATGGCAATGGCGATATCGGCAACCAGGGCGTGCATGAAATGGACATTGCACGCTGGGGCCTCGGCGTTACCCTGCCTTCAAAAATAACGGCCATGGGCGCCCATTTTATGTTTGACGACGATCAGCAAACACCCAACGATATGATGGCCATATTTGAGTTCGCTAATGCGAGCGGCGGCGGCGATAAAAAAAAGATCCTGCAATTTGAAGTACGGCACTGGATCACCAACCGCGAAGGCGTAAAAAGCGAAACGCCGCAGGCGGGCAACAATTACATGATGAGCGCAGACAATACGGTGGGCAACCTGTTTTACGGTTCCAAAGGGTTCATGAGCAAGAATGTGAATGAATGGGAAACGTTTATGGGAAAAGACAGGGAGCCGGGCGAAAAGGGAAGCGGACTTGGCGATCACTACCAGGATTTTATTAATGCCATACGCGCCAATGATCAAAGTATTGCGAAAGGCGATATCCACGAAGGTTTTTATTCATGTGCGCTTATTCATTTGGCAAATATATCTTATCGTTTGGGACGGAGCCTTGATTTTGATCCTGTGAAGATGCAATTCATCAGCGATGCGGAAGCGAACGGAATGCTGACCCGTGAGCACCGTCATCCTTTTGTGCTGCCCCGAAATGTATAGCAATAAAGCTGCTGTAGTTATGCAATCCGATAGCGTTGTGTTGGCCGGAACAAGAAGTTGCACAAACCTGGCATCGGTTTTGGCGCACTGCATGGCGATAGCACTCCCTGCGGCCTCCATAATATTTATCTCACTGCAGGTAAGGAATGATCTCTTTAAAAGAATGTATTGTATTTTGGCGAGGTGCGGGAGGCTGTTCCCCGTTGTGATTGTAAAGCACCGTTTCTATTCCAAGTTCTTTTGCTGCCCTGATTTCAGAATGCAGGTCGTCTCCAACTACCAATACTTCATCTGTTGTGTACCGGTAGTCGTCAAGTATTTTTCTAAAAATATCTTTTTTTGTTAATGCCGATTGGCTGGGATCAACCACAAAGATGGCTTCAAAGTCTTTATCAATGCCCAGTTGATTGATCTTGCTGTGCTGCAATTTGGTGAAACCCGTGGTAACCAGGAATTTTTTGCAGGCGATATTCCTTACGGTTTCATAGCCTTCAAAGGGCTCCATTTTACTTTCGTATGTTAACCCACCGAGCAGTTGCAGGCAATCCTTTACCAGGTCTTCGCTAAAAGAAAAATCACGGGCTACCACCTGGAACGGCTGGCGCATGATGCGGTTCTTGATTTCTGCCAGGTTCCCTTTATATGCACCGCTTTCTTCAATAAGTGCAAACAAAGTTTTGAAGAGCTTGTTCGCGATGGCGGCTACCGGGTAAATGGTATTGTCTAAGTCTAATATGATCGCCTTTTTTTGCATAAAGCTGTATCAGCAAATATCATTCCTTCGTGGAATTGAAATGGTTAGTGAAGCGATATTAATTTTCATTAAGGATCATCCATGAAGTCCCGAATTTGTCGCGCAGCATGGCAAAACGGTTTGCAAAGAAAGTTTTTTCCATCTTAATAAAAACTTCACCGCCGCCGGAAAGCAGGTTATAGATTTGTTCTGCTTTTTCGGGGGTACCAAATCTAACGGTTAATTATTGGTAAAGTAACAATAATTCAGGCTCTTTAAATATTTATCAGGGATAAATAGCTAAGGCTACAGTAGTAGTATAGCTAAATCAGGGCGTGGGCATGAGTGTTGTATCCTCATCCGTGTTTGAACTTTTTGTTACTTTTCCAGGAGAAAAAGTAAAAAGAAATACAAGTGATCTCTCACTGTGCCGCGGAGCGGGCTCTGGTGGTTTTGCACACCTGTTGATAAGTCTTTCTGTAAAGCGATTGTTTCGTTTCTATATTTGATGTCCGCATTGGTTCAAAATACAAATTTTTTTTTGTAGCAGATTAAAAGGGAAACCGGTGTAAATCCGGTGCTATCCCCGTAGCTGTAAGGTTTATGAGTTGGCAGTAAGCAATAGTCAGTGTGTATTTCACTCACTATTCACTATTCGCCACTCACCTGTTGAATCTTCATACCACTGTGGCGCCACGCGTCACGGGAAGGTGTTCAGCAGTAAACCAAGCCAGAAGACCTGCCAGTCGGCATTGTTCACTATTTGCTTTCGGAGGAAAAGCAAGGGTGGGTCGGGCATCTTTATTGTTATACGCAATTTGTCTTCTCCTGCCTTCTCTTTCGTTAGCCATGTTATTTAATTTTTTCACCTTGTAAAACAAATGGTACATGGAAACAGAACTATTATTGAAAGAAAACAAAGACAGGTTTGTTATTCTGCCTATCAATTATCCCAAAGTATGGGAAATGTATAAGAAGCATGAAGCCAGCTTCTGGACAGCCGAGGAAATTGACCTCAGCGGCGATCTGCAGCACTGGGCTGACCTCAATGACGGCGAACGTCATTTTATTTCGCATGTGCTGGCATTTTTTGCCGCAAGCGATGGCATCGTAAATGAAAACCTCGCGGTAAATTTCATGAGCGAAGTGCAGTTGCCGGAAGCCCGCTGCTTTTACGGGTTCCAGATCATGATGGAGAATATTCATTCTGAAACCTATGCGCTGCTGATTGATACTTATATAAAAGATCCGATAGAGAAGGACCGCTTGTTTCATGCTATTGAAACGATACCCGCTGTAAAGCGTAAGGCGCAATGGGCGCTGCGTTGGATTGAAAACGGCTCATTTGCGGAACGCCTGGTAGCGTTTGCCGCAGTAGAAGGTATATTTTTCAGCGGCAGCTTTTGTTCACTCTTCTGGCTGAAAAAAAGGGGACTGATGCCGGGGCTTACTTTCAGCAATGAACTGATAAGCCGTGATGAGGGACTGCATTGCGAATTCGCCTGCCAGTTGTACAGTATGCTCAGCAATAAATTATCGCAGGCGGAAGTGCATGGCATTATTAAAGACGCTGTGGAAATAGAAAAAGAATTTATAACAGAAGCTTTACCGGTGGCGCTTATTGGTATGAACGCTAAGCTCATGCAGCAATACATTGAATTTGTGGCCGACCGCTGGCTGGCCGAGCTGGGATACGATAAAATTTTTAAAGCAGCCAATCCTTTTGATTTTATGGAAATGATATCACTGGAAGGCAAAACCAATTTCTTTGAGAAACGTGTAGGCGATTATCAGAAATCCGGAGTGCTGGGCGCAGGAAAAGAAACGCAGGCATTTAGTTTGGAAGAGGATTTTTAGGAGGCGAGAAATGAGAGGTAAGTGAAAGGTAAGAGGTAAAAGGTAAAAGGTGAGAACTAGGAGGTGAAGGGGATATGGCTTCATGGAAAAGTATCCTGTATTTTTAAAGTAATCTTCTTAATTCCTGCTTTGCACTACTAACCAAAATGGTTGGAAGAACATAGGGTCTGTATTCTCTCTTTCGCCTCTGTCTTTTCACCCGTCCGAACGCCCGCCCGACCAGATTCGGGCAGGGCGTTCAGCCGCCCGCCCGGATGACACCAGTCGGACTGGGGCGGGCTTTCACATTGAAACATTAACTCATTAAAAACGCATACCATGCAGGTAATAAAACGAAACGGGAAAAGAGAATCCGTAAAATTTGATAAGATAACCGCCCGTATTGAAAAGCTCTGCTACGGGTTAGACAGGCGCTTTGTAAATTCAATTGATGTAGCTAAAAAAGTGATTGAAGGATTGTACGATGGTGTTACCACCACGGAGCTCGATAACCTGGCGGCCGAAACCGCCGCTTCACTAACGGTAAAGCACCCCGATTATGCATTGCTTGCCAGCCGCATTGCAGTAAGCAACCTGCATAAAAATACCATCAAAAGCTTTTCGCATACCATGCAGTTGCTGCATACCTGCAAAGATGCAAAGACGGGTAAAGCAGCCCCGTTGCTTGCCGATGATGTTTGGAAGATAATCCACGACAATGCAGAGCTGCTTGATTCTACTATTATTTACGACCGTGACTACGGGTTTGACTATTTCGGATTTAAAACGCTTGAAAAGTCTTACCTGCTGCGCATAGACGGTAAGGTTGCGGAACGTCCGCAGCATATGTATATGCGTGTGGCTGTTGGTATACACAAAGACGATATTGAAAGCGCCATTAAAACCTATCATTTAATGAGCGAACGCTGGTTTACGCATGCCACGCCAACGCTTTTTAATGCGGGAACGCCAAAGCCGCAGATGTCATCCTGCTTTTTGCTGACCATGAAGGAAGACAGCATAGACGGTATTTACGATACGCTGAAACAAACGGCAAAGATCTCTCAAAGCGCCGGGGGGATAGGGTTATCCATTCACGACATCCGTGCCACGGGCAGCTATATCGGCGGTACCAACGGAACCAGCAATGGCATCATTCCCATGCTCCGCGTGTTTAATGATACGGCCCGTTACGTTGACCAGGGCGGGGGTAAGCGAAAAGGCGCGTTTGCCATTTATCTTGAACCCTGGCATGCAGATGTATTTGAATTTTTGGATCTGAGGAAAAATCATGGTAAGGAAGAAATGCGGGCAAGGGATTTGTTCTATGCCTTATGGATCCCGGATCTGTTCATGAAAAGGGTGGAAGCCAATGAAGACTGGAGCCTATTCTGTCCGCATGAAGCGCCGGGCCTGCATGAATGCTGGGGCGAAGATTTTGAAAACCTGTATGAACAATATGAAAGAGAAGGAAGGGCGAGAAAAACGGTGAAGGCGCAGGACCTGTGGTTTGCCGTGCTGGATGCACAGATTGAAACCGGCACCCCGTACTTATTGTACAAGGACGCCGCTAACCGCAAATCGAACCAGCAAAACCTGGGTACTATAAAAAGCTCCAACCTTTGTACAGAAATAATGGAGTTCACTTCTCCCGGCGAAATAGCGGTATGTAACCTGGCCTCCCTTGCTTTACCGCGATTCGTTAATAACGGCGCATTTGATCACGACAAGCTGTACGAGGTTACCTATGAAGTAACCAAAAACCTGAACAAGATCATAGACAATAATTATTATCCTGTGGAGGAGGCCCGGAATTCAAATATGCGGCATCGTCCCGTAGGGCTGGGTGTACAGGGACTGGCCGATGCGTTTATTTTATTGCGCCTGCCATTTGAAAGCGAAGAAGCCCGGAAGCTGAACACTGAAATATTTGAAACCATTTATTTTGCCGCTATGACAGCAAGTAAAGACCTGGCTAAGCTACAGGGTCCTTATGAAACATTTGCAGGCTCTCCTGTATCAAAAGGCATATTTCAGTTTGATATGTGGGGTGCAGAGCCTACTATGCGCTGGGATTGGTACAGGCTTAAAGATGAAGTAATAACATACGGGGTAAGGAATTCCTTGCTGCTGGCGCCAATGCCTACTGCATCTACATCACAGATATTGGGGAACAACGAATGCTTTGAGCCGTATACTTCTAATATTTATGTGCGCCGTGTGTTGAGCGGGGAGTTTATGGTAGTGAATAAACATTTGCTGAAAGACCTGGTAGAGCTCAACTTATGGAACGATGATATGAAAAGCAGGATCATGCTGCACAACGGCTCTGTTCAAAAAATTGATGAGATTCCGGATCATATCAGGGAAATATACAAGACCGTTTGGGAGATCAAACAACGTACTATCATTGATATGGCGGCCGAAAGAGGTGCCTATATCTGCCAGTCGCAATCGCTTAATCTGTTTGTTGATAACCCCAATGCGGCCAAGCTCACCTCAATGCATTTTTATGCATGGAAGAAGGGATTAAAAACAGGCATGTATTACCTGCGTACAAAAGCCGCATCGCAGGCCGTTCAGTTTACGGTAGAAAAGCAGGGCGGGAGAATGGCGGAACCTTTGGGGAATACAGCAGCCGCACAAACAGCAGGTGAAGGCGAAACAACAGCCCCTTCGTGCAGTATGGAAGAGGGTTGCGTAACCTGCAGCGCTTAGTGTTTGGAGTATGCTGTACAGATGCTTCCTTCGTGAGCAACCGTTTGTCGCTCTGACGCAGGAAGAGTCTACTTAATAATGGATGATGTATGCCGTAGATGCTTCCTTCGTCAGTAACGTTTGTCACCCTGACGAAGGAAGGGTCTAAATTGTTCTGAACGGAATGCTTTGCACAGGTGCTCGGTCCTTAGATGCTTCGTGCCCAGCATGACAGGCAATAGAATAGGCGCTCAGCTTTTGGGCTATTGTTCAACCACGCATTTTGCTTGTCACTCTGAGGCAACGAAGGGTCTGCTCAATGACGAACAGGGTAGTACGTTTTGCACAGATGCTTGCTTCCCGCCACGGCGTGCAGGCGCAGCATTGACCGTGTAGTGGTTGAGTCAGCCTCAGCTTATCCTTTGGTCTTAACCACTCTCACTTTCCATTCCTCAGGTCCCTTCTGAAGATATTCCCATTTAAAAGGTTCTTTGCTTTCTGCTTCCATTTGGTAATAAAGCGGTTTCGGATCATGATCATTGATGAATTCAAAAGCTTCACCCGGTTGTATATCGGCAAAAGCTTTGTAAAACATTTCATGACGTTCTGTTGGCGGAAAGGGTCGCAGGTCAAACTCGTTAACCACCGAAAAACCATCGCCTCCCAAGCCGCTCTTCACTTTTTTTGTAATGTGAACAACGTATTCACCGGGTTCCTGCTTTTTGTAGATCCAGGAATGCTTTCCCTCAAACTTATTGATGAAAATACCATGAATCTCCTTAAGGTCTTTTCCAGCGATAAGCTCCATGGTATCACCCTGCTCCATCATACCATAACGATGGAATACGATTTGCTTCCATTCTCCTTCGTTGGCTTTCCGAAGGTCGAGTAAGGTAGATATATCCGTAAACTCCCTGCCCTGCGAAGCTTCCGTACGGGTAACCTTCACCTTCCATTCCCTTCCGCCCCGGTTGAGATATTCCCACCCTACCACATCTCCGTAAATCGAGCGGAATTCGTAATAGAGCGGAATGGGATCATGATCGTTGATAAAGATAAAGCTATCGCCCACAGGCAATTCCCTGAAGAGTTGTATCAATGTTTTATGCCTTTCAATAGGAATAAGCACCCGCACATCCAGCTCTCCGTTTTCTGATTTGTTATCCATGATGAATTTAATTTTATTAACCGTTACTATTTACTGCTATCAATCGCAACATTACTATTTATATGGAGATGCATGTTTACTAAAAGTGGAAATTCATCAGTAGGCGAAATATTCGGCCACATAAAAGGTGGGAGTGCTGTTCATGCAATTGAAAAGGAAGATGGGATAAGGGGCACAGGGGCGCCTTCAGCTTTTCCATTTTCTTAACTGTTGCAGCAGGGCCCGCATATCTTTGGGAAGCGGCGCTTCTATAGTATTCTTTTGTTTTTTTGCATCTGTGAATTGTAATCTTTCCGCATGCAATGCAAGCCGGTTGAACAATGGTTTTTCCTCTTCCTCTTTTTTTGAAAGATTGAACTTTTTCTTGATGGACGACAACATCACAGGTTCGCCATTCCCATACAGGGGGTCGCATACTATAGGGTGCCCGATATGTTTCATGTGCACCCGTATCTGGTGAGTGCGCCCGGTATGTATGCGAAACCGCATCAGTGAAAATTTGCCAAAGCTTTCTGCGAGCATGAAGTCTGTAAGCGCGGGTTTGCCTTTTTTATTGGTTACCATCAATCCCCTTTTTACAGGGTGCTCCGTGATGGCTGCATCAACTGAACCGCTTTCCACAGACGGAACGCCATGTACCAGTCCGGTATAATATTTTTCTACCTCCCTTCCTTCAAACAGCCCTGATAAAAACTTATGGGTGATCTCATCTTTTGCGAATACAATTACACCGCTGGTATCTTTATCTAAGCGATGCACTGTCCAGATCTGCCCGTATTGCTGTTGCAATAATTGCTTCAGGGATATCTCTGTTCCTTCCCTGTCGGGCACCGACAATAAGCCGGACGGTTTGTTAACCGCCACAAACGCATCATCCTCGAAAATGATTTCAGGTTTCAGTTTTTGCACGATATATCAGGAAGATTTTTTGTTGGCAAAAGAAGTATTCAGGTGTTTCAATAAACGGATCTCTTTTTCCGTCAGCAGGCGCCATTTGCCCCTGTCTACATTTTTTTTGGTGAAGATACCGTACATCACCCTGTCGAGATTTTTTACTTTAAATCCCATGTGCTCAAAAATGCGCCTTACGATCCTGTTTCGCCCGCTGTGGATCTCTATGCCCACAATGCTTTTGTCTTTTGAGTCGGCGTAAGCTATAGCGTCCGGCTGGATAAACCCGTCTTCCAGCATAATACCATTTGCAATTTTATCCAATTGCTGCTTGGTAACGGGTTTGTCTACCCGAACTTCATAAATTTTCTTTACTTCGTATTTGGGATGGGTGAGGCGTTGCGCCAGTTCTCCGTCATTGGTAAGCAACAGCACACCCGTTGTGTTCCTGTCTAACCGTCCTACCGGAAATACTCTTTCTTCCGTTGCGCGTTTAACCAGGTCCATTACCGTTTTACGTCCTTCAGGATCATCGGTAGTGGTAATATAATCTTTGGGCTTGTTAAGGAGGATGTAGACCAGGTTTTTTTGAATGGCTATTTTTTTGCCGTTTACTTTAATGCTGTCGTTTTGACTTACCCTGAAAGGCGGCTCTTTGATGACCTGGTTGTTTACAGTCACTTTGCCGGCTTTGATCAGATCGGCTGCTTCACGCCTGCCGCAAACGCCGCTCCATGCTATAAATTTGTTCAGGGGCATTTCCGGATTTGAGATTTGAGGCTTGCCGGCGGCCTGCTGTTTGATTTGTGTTTTTTTGTTCCCGCCGTCCCTGCCTTCCAGTTCTTTGTTTTTACCGGTATCTTTCCTTTTTTGTTCTTCTCCTCCTGCCTTCTTCCCTTGTACCCTGTACCCTGCACCCTGTCCTCTTCCCCCTGCCTTTTCCCCTGCAACCTGTAACCTGTAACCTGTAACCTTCCCTCTGTTCTCTGCCTTTTCCCCTCTATCCTGCAACCTGGAACCTCCATCCTGTACCCTATTCCCTGCCCCCTGCCCCCTGTAACCTGTAACCTGTCCTTTGCCTCCCGTTCTTCTTTCCCGGGCCAATTTCTTTTGTTCATCGAAATATGCGTTCTTCTCCGCCCTGAGCTTCTTTTTCTCCTGGCGAATGCGTTCTTTCTTTTTGGCGCCGCTCTCTACTTTATTAATGAATTTATCGAAAGGTTTTCTGCTCATAAAATAACTTAAATATCAGAAGAATCAATTACCAGATAATATTTGAGGTATACTTCTCAAAAATGCCATCTTTAAAAATCAATGCCCCTGTTTGTTTGCCAGTTGCCCGCAGGCGGCGTCAATGTCTTTTCCCCTGCTTCTTCTCAGCCTTGCATTCACCCTGTTCTTCTCGAGGTATTGCATAAAATTTTCGGTAGTAGCTTCATCGGGTTTTGAAAAGCTGGCGAGATCTATAGGATTGTATTCAATGATGTTTACCAGGTCTGCCGGTATCTGCCGGTATACTTTTACCAGTTCATCGGCATCCTGCAGCGAATCATTGAAATCCTTAAAAAGAATGTATTCCAGTGTAATTTCATTGTGCGTTTTCTTATAAAAATAGTTAAGGGCATCTA
>NZ_DAOMOZ010000076.1:0-19376 GCF_035444585.1 Agriterribacter sp. | reverse complement strand
GCAAAAGTAAATACTCGCAGCATCTAAACCAAATTTCATTCCCGGATATTCAATTGACATTAACCAGGTAATAATTTTTTTTGCCCTTTTGGATCAATACATATTTATCGTGTAAAAGATCGGCAGTGTTGATTTCCTTTGAAATATTATCAATTTTATTACGGTTGATGCTTACCCCTCCGTTCCGGATCATTTTTCGCGCTTCTCCTTTGCTGGAAAAGCTGCCCGTTTCAGCTAAAAAAGAAACGATATCAATTCCATTGCTGATCTTTTGTCTGGGGTAATCAAATTTTATTACGCCTTCCATATTTTCGAGATCTTCGGCGCTTAATGATTCTACCGGCGCCGTTTGACGGGAAAACAATTTTTCTGTTGTTTCGATGGCTTTAGTGTATTCCTCTTCCCCGTGAATAAAAATCGTTACTTCCTTAGCCAGCGTTTTTTGCAGCAACCGGGCGGCCGGATTTTGATGATGGTGTTCCCGCAGGGCATTGATCTCTGTTGGGGATAAAAAAGTGAAAATTTTAACCCATTTTTCCGCGTCTTCGTCTGAAGCATTAAGCCAGAACTGATAGAACTGGTAAGGAGATGTTCTTTCTGCGTTTAACCACACATTTCCTTTTTCGGTTTTGCCAAATTTTCCCCCATCAGCTTTGGTAATGAGCGGGCAGGTAAAAGCAAAAGCTTCTCCGCCTGCCTTGCGCCGTATAAGCTCGGACCCGGTGGTAATATTGCCCCATTGATCGCTGCCACCCATTTGAAGCCTGCAGTTTTTATGGGTATACAGCCAGTAATAATCGTATCCCTGCATCAACTGGTAGGCAAATTCTGTATAGCTGATGCCCGTATCGCCTTCAATGCGCTTTTTTACGCTGTCTTTGGCCATCATATAATTCACGGTAATGTATTTTCCCGTATCTCTCAAAAACTCAATAAAACCAATATTTTTAAACCAGTCGTAGTTATTTACCAACTCTGCATTATTGGGCAGGGCAGTATTGAAATCGAGATGCTTTTCCAATTGCTCCCTGATACCCGCTACATTAATGTCTAATTGTTCCGGGCTCAGCAGGTTTCTTTCTTCGCTTTTGCCGCTGGGATCGCCGATCATACCTGTTGCACCACCAATAAGGGCAATGGGCTTATGCCCTTTTTTTTGCAGGTGTACCAGCAATAAAATAGGTACCAGGCTCCCGATATGCAAGCTGTCGGCCGTAGGATCAAAACCAATATAAGCCGTTGTCATTTCTTTATCCAACTGTTCTGCTGTTCCGGGCATTATATCCTGGAGCATGCCCCGCCATTTCAATTCTTCTATAAGCGTCATTTTCAAATGGTTTTGGGCAAAAATAATGTTAGTTTATGAAGGCTGTTTAAAACGGCAATATTTTGAGCATAAATCCGTTATAAAAGCTTGTATTTTAATGTCTATCACTGCTAAGTGTTCCTGTGTATATTTGCAATGCAAAACGGTCCGGAAGGGTCGGCTGTAAGGTGAAATTACTTATCAGAAAATAAGTTGAATGAAAAAAGTGCTTCTGAGAACAGTTTTGATTGTCCTGTTAAGTAGTAGCAAGAATTCCTATGCCCAGTTCCGGAAGTATTCAAATGAGTTTCTGAACATAGGAGCAGGGGCAAGAGGACTTGGAATGGGTGGCGCACAAATAGCTTCGGTTAGCGATGGCAATGCAGGCTACTGGAATCCTGCAGGGCTTGTACATATAAAAGACAATCCGGTTGTAAATTTTATGCATGCGGAATATTTTTCCGGCATTGGCAAGTACGACTACGGAAGTGTGGCTATTCCGCTAAGCGATAAAAAAAGAACCATTGCTTTATCCCTGTTGCGTTTTGGGGTAGATGATATTCCCAATACCTTATACCTTGTTGAGCCCGATGGTTCCATCAACTATAACAATATCCGTTCTTTTTCTTCTGCCGACTATGCTTTTCTTTTTTCTTATGCCCAGAGTGTAAAGCAAACAGGCAACAAATTGTTCAGCTATGGTGTAAATGCCAAAGTCATTCACCGGAATGTAGGAACATTTGCAAAGGCCTGGGGATTTGGGTTGGATGCCGGCGTGCAAATGCATACCGGGCGATGGAAATTGGGCATTGCCGCCAGGGATGTAACCACAACGTTCAACGCCTGGAGCTTTAGCTTTACGGAAGAGGAAAAAGAAGTGCTTTACCTCACAGACAATGAAATACCGGTAAAGTCAACAGAACTTACGGCGCCCCGGCTGGTACTGGGCGGGGGATATGATTTTGCGGTAGGGAAAAATTTCAATCTTCTTGCCGAAGCCAGTTTAGACCTCACTTTTGACGGCAAAAGAAATGTAATTGTCAGTGCCGACCCCGTAAGTGTTGATCCCCGCTTAGGGATTGAGCTGGGATATAAAAATCTGATTTTTGTAAGAGGTGGTATTTATAATTTCCAGCGGGCCCTGGCCGACGGCGATACCCTTAACCAGAAAAAAGTATGGATATATCAGCCCAGCCTGGGCGCCGGTTTTAAATTAAAGCATATTGCCATTGATTATGCTTTTACGAATCTTGCCAATCAATCCAACCCCTTGTATACGCATGTCTTCTCCATACGGTTAGATCTGGTGAAAAAGGAAAAGAGTAAAAGCGTTAAAAACCAATAGCGTATGATGAAACGGTTTTTATTTATAATATTCGTGTTGAGCACTTTTGCTGCCAAAGCGCAATATAATAATGAATGGATTGACTATAACAAAACCTATTACAAGTTTCCCGTTGGTAAAGACGGGTTATACCGGATCACGCAATCTGTTTTACAGTCTGTTGGATTAGATAACACACCAGCCGAATATTTCCAGTTGTGGCGGAACGGTACACAGGTGCCTTTGTATGCTTCTGTTGCTTCGGGAACTTTGGGTGAGAATGGTTATCTGGAGTTCTGGGGAGAAATGAACGATGGCAAACCCGATACAAAATTATACAGGAATATCAATGATCAGTTGTCCGACAAATGGAGCCTTGAAACCGATACGGCTTCCTTCTTTTTAACGGTCAATGCTTCGGGTGGTAACCTGCGCATAGCTGATGAAGCCAATAATGTTGCAGGCAATACGCTGGCTCCCGAGCCTTATTTCATGTATACCTATGGCAAATATTTTAAGAACAGGATCAATCCGGGTTATGCAGGACTGGTAGGCGAGTATGTGTATTCTTCTGCATACGATAAGGGAGAAGGCTATTCCAGTGGAGACATCCGCCCCTCTACCCCCCTGAATGAAACCGTTAATAACCTTTTTGTGTATACTGCGGGACCGGCCGGCACTTTTTTTATTGCAGGTTCGGGAAATGCACTGTATAACCGCAATTTCAGGGTTAACATTAACAATACCCAGGTTGTTGATGCGGTTATGAATGTTTTTAATGATCTGCGCCAGCAGGTAACCCTGCCGGTAAGCCTGATCAGTTCGGGCAGTGCGGCAGTGAGGATCATCAATACTTCCGCTAACCCCAACGACCGGATGGTGGTGTCGAAGTACGAGATCACTTATCCCCGGCAATTCAACTTTGGCAACAGCGCTAATTTTGTATTTGAGTTGCCGGCCACGGGCACAGGAAATTTTCTCAGGATCACCAACTTCAACAGGGGAAACCTTGCGCCTGTTCTCTATGATCTTTCCAATCATAAGAGATATACCGGCGATATTGCCGAAGCGGGTGTTATAAAATTCGCCCTGCCGCCTTCGGTGCAAAAAAGAAAGCTGGTTTTAATGAGTGCAATGGCCGCCAATGTTAACATGATCAATGCATTGGCCCCCCGTAATTTTGTTGATTATGGTCAGCCAGACAATCATGGCAATTATCTCATCATCAGCAATCCGCTATTGTATAATGGTGCAAACGGTAATCCTGTGGAAATGTACCGTCAGTACCGCAGTTCATCCCCGGGAGGTGGCTATGTTGCAAAAATATACGATATAGGGCAGCTAACCGACCAGTTTGCATTTGGCATTAAACGACATCCGTTTGCAATAAAAAATTTTATAAAATATGCTGAGGATATTTTTGCAACGGCGCCCGGTGCTGTTTTTCTTATCGGCAAGGGCGTGAATTATATTGATGCAAGAACCCACCAGAGCGATCCGCTGCTGGAGCGGCTGAACCTGGTGCCATCGTTCGGGCATCCCGATTCAGACAATTTACTTGCAGCAAGGGATAATGAAACCATTTCCAGTATCCCGGTGGGAAGACTGTCTGCAGTTAGTCCTGCTGAGGTTGAAATATATCTTAACAAGGTAAAAGAGTATGAATCTATTGCTGTTAACGCTCCTCATACAATAGCGGGAAGGGGTTGGATGAAGAATGCGGTTCATGCTATTGGAGGAGGTAATGCGGCATTAACTGCAGAGATTGGCGGTTATATGAATCAACTGAAGTATGTACTGTCAGATACTTTATATGGAGGGAACGTTAAAACATTTAGTAAAACATCTGCTGTTGCTTCTCAGCTCACCAATGAAGGGCTGCGGACGTTGTTTAAAGAAGGTATCGGAATAGTTAATTATTTTGGTCATTCATCTTCCACAAACATTGACTTTAATATTGAGGATCCGGGTGCGTATGAAAACCAGGGTAAATATCCTATGTTTTTTGTAAATGGTTGTCTGGCAGGAGATATTTTTAGCTTTGACCAGAACAGGCTGAACGCAATCAATACACTTTCAGAAAAATTTGTATTGGCCAATGAACGGGGTGCGATAGGGTTTATAGCAAGTTCCCATTTTGGTATCGTAAGTTACCTTAATTCTTATTTGACCGGTTTATATGGCGCTATTTCCAAAAAAGAATACGGACATTCAATTGGTGAAACCCTGGAAGAATCTTTTCGCTATTTACAGGGTGTTTGGGGAACCGATTTTTTTGCCAGACTGCATGCCGAAGAAATTACATTGCATGGCGACCCTGTTGTAAAACTATACGCCCAGCCGCTGCCGGATTATGTTGTGGAAGACCAGTTTATCCAACTTCCACCGGTCATTTCAGTAGCCGACCGGGATTTTACTTTGTCTGTTAAGTTCTTTAATATTGGAAAAGCTATTCCCGATTCTCTGACGTTGGAGATAAAACGGCAATTACCTGACGGGTCTGTAACGCTGCTGACCAGTAAAAGGATTTCAGGACTTCTTTTCAGTGACAGCATACAGTTAACCATACCTGTTAATCCAGCTCTCGAAAAAGGAGAAAACAGGCTGATTGTAACAGCAGATACGAACAATGAAATTGATGAGATCTCCGAATCCAATAATTCTGTTTCTAAGGTATTTTACATTGTAGAAGATGAAGCCACTCCTGTATATCCTTATAAATTTTCAATTGTCAATAACAGTAATATCTCATTTTATGCTTCAACAGCCAACCCGCTGTCTGCAATGAAAAATTACATAATGGAGATAGACACCACGGCATCGTTTGATTCTCCGTTAAAAAAATCAGATTCGAAAAACAGCATAGGGGGAGTGCTGGAGTTTAAACCGGCAATGACTTTTTCCGACAGTACTGTATATTACTGGAGGGTTGCGGCAGTACCGTCTTCAGGTCAGGAGTATAGCTGGACCAGATCTTCATTCATATATCTGAACGGAAGTACAGAAGGATTCAACCAGTCTCATTATTATCAATATCTTGAAAATGAAGACGAGGGGATGGAACTGAAAGACGACCGGCAATGGAAATATGATATGATCTCCAATTCCTTAATTATCAGGAACGGGGTATATCCCACAGCGTCGGGTTTCCAGGCGTCTTATGTTAATTCTCTTAATGGCGAGGATGTGCTTGGAGCCGGATGTAATTTTGATGAATTGATTTTTCAGATCATTGATCCTATAACGTTTAAGCCGTGGACCAATGACTTTTCCGGCACAACAGGCTTGTATAACAGTCTTTTAGCAACCTGTGGCGGAGGAAGAACCCACAATTTCCTATACCTGCTGTCCAGCAGCAGTTCCCGCAAAAAGGCAATGGACTTTTTAGACACCATTCCAGACGGAAGCTATGTGATAGTACGTTCAAATGCGAGTTCTTCAGTAGCTGGGAATACCTATGCAGATCAATGGAAAGCAGATACAACTTTGTTTGGGAGTGGAAATTCTTTATACCATAAGCTCTTTAATCAGGGGTTTACCAGCCTCGATTCGTTTAATCGCCCGCGTGCATTCAGTTTTGTCTTTAAAAAGAACAGCCAGGATGAATTTGATCCCAGGATACAGTTCAGCCAGAATCAGTTTGATTTGATATCAATGGGTGTTGAATGCCCCTCTCCCGATTCGGTTGGGTATATTGTTTCTCCAAAGCTTGGTCCGGCCAAAGAATGGAAGGAGTTGCACTGGAACGGCGTAAAGCTGGAGGACCCCTCATCTGATAGAGTTGCTGTTGAGGTCGTAGCCATAAAGCCGGATCAATCTCAGCATACGGTTTATAGTATTAATGAAACGGATAAAGATTTCGATGTATCTGCTATTGATGCATCGCAGTACCCCTACCTGCAACTTAGGATGAAAAACGTGGACACATCAAAATCTACTCCCTACCAGTTAAAATACTGGAGATTAAATTATGTGCCGGTACCTGAAGGATCAGTTGCTCCTAATATCTATTTTGAATCAAAGGATACGATAGAAGCAGGTGAAAAATTAAAATTTGGAATAGCTTTTAAAAATATCAGCCCGGTAGCTTTTGACAGCTTAAAAGTTAAACTCAGCTTGCTTGATAAAAATAATCTTCAGCACATACTCGATACCGCAAGAAGAAAGATCGTGATCAGTGGGGATACCGTTAAAGTGGAATATGTGATTGATAATTCCAGGGACTATCCCGGTTTGAACACATTGGTAATGAACTTTAATCCTGATAATGATCAGGCCGAGCAATATTTGCTTAATAATTTTTTGTACAAAAGTGTTTATGTCCGTCCCGATAATCTTAACCCCTTACTTGATGTTACATTTGACGGGGTGCATATTCTTAATAATGATATTGTCTCCGCCAGGCCGCATATTCTCATGAAGTTAAAGGATGACAGCCGTTTTCTGGCTTTGGATGATACCTCGCTCTTAAAAGTACAGGTGAGATACCCCGATAGAACATTAAGGACTTTTTCATTTAATAATGATACGCTCCGGTTTACGCCTTCATCTCTTACACCGGGAGGTACAGACAATACGGCTACAATTGATTTCAATCCAAATTTCCTTGATGACGGGGATTATGAATTGATTGTTTCAGGCAGAGACAAGAGCGGTAACGCTATCGGACAAACGGAATATACGGTGAGCTTTAAGATCATTAATAAACCAATGATCTCAAATATGTTTAATTACCCCAATCCTTTTACAACTTCAACGGCTTTTGTATTTACCTTAACAGGCAGTGATATACCGCAGAATATACGCATCCAGGTGTTGACCATAACCGGAAAAATCGTAAGAGAAATTACGAAAGAAGAGTTGGGTCCCCTAAAGATCGGGAGAAATATTACCGAATTCAAATGGGACGGTACGGATCAGTACGGACAAAAATTGGCCAATGGAGTGTACCTGTACCGGGTGATCACCAATTTGAATGGACAATCTTTGGACAGGTATAAATCTGAAGGAGATAATACAGACCAATACTTCAATAAAGGGTATGGGAAAATGTACTTGATGCGGTAAGGGGAAGGGATGCTATTGTTTTTGATCAGGAACTGACTTAAATCCATCGGTAATTACCGAACCCCTTAAAATAAAATGTTGGGAAGGGTTTTCGGCGCAGCAGGGAATAGGAATATCACCGCATGCTGTGCCCACTTCAGAAATGTTGAATGTTATGCCGGAATAGGAAATTGGGTGATACGGCAATTTTTTTGTTCCAAGTGGCTGCACAATTTGTTGTACAGAAAAATAATTGGTGTACCGGTTACCTGCATAAGAGATGAGAATAATACATCCTGCGATCAGGCTTACCTCAGTTATTCTTTTACCACGATCATTTTTAAAAAGTGCTACTGCAATGTTTCTTGAAAAGAGCAGGTAAGCAATTCCCATAAATGGAATAATGAATCCAAATCCAAAACGTGGATCAGGAGCCTGTGTAAACCAGAAGAAGATTCCCAGGATGTTTGTTGCCAGCAATATTTTCGTTTCCTTCGGGGCGTGGATTATGTTTTTTAGTTGCATAAGAGAAGCAGCTATTGCGCCAAGGAAAAACAGGATGATGACTTTATCGGCGATTGACCGGTTTCTCCACCATACCGGTAACCATTGTGCCGGTTTCAACTGCAATGCCTTTTGTACCGCATCCTTTGAAAAGCCGGATTTGATTCTGGCATAAGTTGTTATGTAATTGTTTACGTGAACCACCTCTGTGTTTTTTAATTTCCAATCCCATCCCTCATTTGCAATATCTGCAAATGCAGACGGGAACAGGGGATAACCTGTAGTTACAATATTTCTGCCAAGAAACGAGCAAAATATTATTACAACGATGCTGCCGGCAAAACACAATGCACGGATCTTTTGGACCATTATTAGTTTCCATGCTGCATACAGCGCAACAATTATTACCGGGATTGCCGATAGTTTTAGACATATCACAAAACAGGTAAGTAATATAAGAAGCACAGATTTGGTTGGGTGTTGTATCAGAACAGTATCGTAAAGTAAATAAAATATAAGCCATAAGTAAAGCGCAACAATAAAATCAGGACTTACCGAAGTAACCGTAAGCCTGGTCTGAGTGTAACTCCACATGCTTAAAGCCAGTAAGGCCAGCCATAGCATGCTTTGGATAGCATTGCGTTTGTACAGATTGGTATTTATTTGCAAGAGAACGAAATGGAAATACCAGATAACGACTATCGTATTTAAAAAAAAATAGTGTCCCGCGCCGGTAAAGTGGAAACTGAATAAAGCGCAGACCGGGAACCAGAGGTTTTGAAGTCCCAAGTGAATATTTAAATGCGCCAATCCGGGGATAGCTTTATATTTTTCAATCCATTGGATAGCCTGGATATGATATTCCATACTGTCTGGATGGGTAATGGTCCATGTGCTCATTATCAAAACCATCGTAAAGCTGCTTACTAAAAGCACTATAATGAGCGGATGCAATGAACGGAATGGATTGAATGAAGGTTTGCTTTTTATGATTGCCCCAAAAAAAGGTACGCATGGTAGTATTAAGAATAGCTGTAGCTGCCATAATCCTAGTGGTAAAAACAATGAAGCTATGCCGGCGATGCACGCTATAGCCGCAAGTCCCGTGAAACAAATAATGCTAAAAGGGACTTTTTTATGGACAGAGCCGGAAGTGATCTTCTCTGCTGCCCGAAAAAAAAGATGACCCCAGCCGTAGCAAATACAGGTAATGTATGTCCAGGCAATTAAGGTGATGATCATATCCGGCTTATTGTTTTATGCTGCTTGTTATGACGGATAAACCAATTTTTTTTGCTGTTAGCTTATCTAATATCCTGGCAATTGGTACAATGCGGTTAAAGACCGACATCTCGCCATTACCAATCATTTTGTTGTTCATTATCTTTCCAAAAAACAGCCAGCCTGTTATCCCTGCACTATTAAAATAGCTCCCGCTGTGAATATGCAGCCCATTGCATTTGAGAATATGTTTCATTGAATGGAGGGTATACCTGCGATAATGCCCCAGTTCCCTGTCGAATCTGCAGTAAAGCCAATTATAGGCTGGCGCCAATAATACCAGGTGTCCGTTCGGCTTCATTAAAAACTTACAATTTTTTACAGCCGTAATATCATCTTCAATATGTTCTATAACATTTAGCAGGAAAACAGAATCAAACTTTTCATACAGGAATGAATACTTTTTTTGAAAATCGGGGTGCAACAGGTCTATTTGCATAATGTTTTGTACGTACTGAGAATCCGAAAATTTTTCTTTCAGCCACTGGTAATATCCGGGATTAAAATCGGAAAGTGTGATTTTAAATCCATCTGCGATTACATATCGTGAAATATTCCCTATCCCGCTGCCGATTTCCAGTATTTCTCCCTTTAAAAAGGGTTTGATTTCGGCATACATCCATTGGTTAAAATTTGAAGCATTGGAAATGGTCTCTAATGTTTTCGATCCCAGCGGATCTTTATCATATGAAAATTGTGTATTCATCTCCGCCACAATATATTATACTTTAATATACACCAAATGGCGGCAAAACCGTCCTGCCAGCTTATTTTTTTCCCTTCATTATATTTGCGGCCGTAATAAGCAATGCCTACCTCATATATACGAATATTTTTTATCCTGCAAATTTTCGCGGTGATCTCCGGTTCAATCCCAAATCTTTTTTCTTTTGTCTGAATGCTTTTTATTATTTCGGTCTTAAACATTTTATAGCCGGTTTCCATATCAGTGAGATTCACTCCAGTAAAAACATTAGAAAAAAAAGTGAGCAGTTTGTTGCCGATGGTATGCCAGAAGAAGAGCACCCGGTGAGGACCGCTGCCCATAAATCTTGAACCATATACCACATCTGCGTGTCCTGCAAATATGGGAGACAGCATTTTGTTATAGTCGGCAGGATCATATTCAAGGTCGGCATCCTGGATGACTACTATATCTCCAGTGGCTTCTTTTAATCCACTTTGCAGAGATGCACCTTTTCCTTTATTTACAGGATGAAGGATCAATTTAACCGATTGATCCTTTACTGTGTATGCTTTCACAATCTGAACCGTTGCATCTGTTGATGCATCATCAACCACAATGATCTCTTTTTCCATGGAATGCTCCAACGAAACCTGTCTTACTTTGTCAATAATTTGTTCAATAAATGATTGTTCATTAAAGCAGGGAATTATGATGCTTAATTTTTTCAAAATGCAATATTAAAATGCAATATAATCATTGCTTTGATTGGTTGATCCGGAAACCTTCCCGAATCGTTTTGCCCCTGGCTTCCAGTCCAGGGTATACAGAATACAGGCATGGAAGCGGCGTGCCGTAGCAACGCGGATTCCAATTTCCATTTATTTTTTCAGGCACTCTAACGATTATATCCCCTATTTGCTCCTCCTTTACAGGAGGGTGCGGCAAGGGAGCTGGGATTGCCCAGTTTTTGAACGAATTATCTTTCGCCTGCTTATATACGATATAAGATGCTGTACAAAGCATAAGTATAATCGTTACCACATGGGTCATTTTATTAATTATACGCGCATTCAATAACCGGGAAGTAAAATTGAACAGGAAAAAAATGCCGGTGATCAGTAGTCCATAAATAAATCTCGGATCCGGTGCTATGCAAAACCATGACGCGAAGAAAAGAATTAAAGAAATGGCTAATATGCGGGAAGGCGAAAGTCCTTTTTTACTGTTTCTCCAAATATATATGCTATATAATATAATGCCGGCAATTCCAGGTAAAAAAATCATATGGTTGTATGCCGACATGTATTTAAACCAAAAAGGTATCCAGCTTAGTCCATTTAGTGAAGCTGTTGTTTCAATATCCAAAATGCCGTTGCTCACACGATTGTAGTATTTAATGAATCGCAGCAAATGTTCCAATACCTCAGGAGGTGTTTTCCAGTCAACATTAAAATAGTTCATGAAAGATGAAGGATAAAACGGATATCCCGAAACAATAATATTTCTGGCGATAAATGGCACCATCAGCGAGAGCACTATGATTATAAAAGAACTTACCGGATACCATTTTTTATTTTTTAACAGATGAATTGTTGCAAAAATACCTAACAATAAAAATGGATAATTAGTGATGCGGACTGTAAAAAGGTAAACAGGCCAGATCAACCATTCGGGCAATAAACCGAAATCCCTTCTATGGTCTTTGCATAAATAAGTCTCTATACACAGTACCAGAACAACCAGCATTGTGATATAATCATAGTTTATGGTTGCTGCATTTCCTCTTATAACCGGCCATGAGGCAAAAGAGAAAAGGAGCGTAACCAGGGCAGCGAAGCGAAGTGAAATATTCTCTTTTTTATAATGATGAAATCCGAGTTGTAAAAAATAAACACAGAACCATAATGACAATGCGCCATTTAGGGCAGTGAAAGTATTCGCGTCCGTGAAAGGAAAATGAAAAACAGCAACGCTGCTAAACCAGGAAGAGTTAAACCCATACCTTTCATGCAGATTGGCAATGCCCGGCACTGATCCAAAGACTTCTACCCATTGCACCATTTGGATATGGTAACTTTCAGTATCATCCATTATCAAAGGCCCTGTGTTGAGCATAAGTATTATCAGCCACAAACATACCAGGCAAATCTTCGCTGCGGGAGGTAAACGGATAATACCGGAAAATATGTTCTTTAGTAAGCCTGCAAAGGCTTTTCGCATGCAAACTGCCGATAGGGCGAGCGGCAGGAATATCAATAGAGAAAAAGTGTTACCGATAGGAATGAAAAGTGCGCTTAACTGTGTAAATAGGGTTAAAATAATAAGTCCATTTATGGCGTGTATTATAAAGTGTTTGTCTGGTTTTGATTCTCTGTTTAATAGCCGATAATATAAATATCCTGCCCAAAGGCAGGAAATAGTAATAAAAACATGAAGAAAAAGCATCAGCAGCATGAAGGATCAGGAAAATTTTTTCTTTAACCTCAGAAAATATATTTCGAAACAATAATAACTAAAAATACTTAATATTATTCCTATGATGGTGGTTAAAACAGACGCAAATACTGATATCAATTGGTTCGGTAATCCGGTTAGCTTTGCCCAATCCCTTAAATGGGGTCCCATGACTACATAAACCGGGTAGTGAATGATATATAGTCCGAAGGATACTTTTCCAATGAGTTTTATTATTCTGTTCTCGAAAACAATACTAATAAAATAGCTGCTTTTATTTAATAACAGGTAGATTATTATCGAAAAAAGAAATGAAAAGCTCGTATATCCGATACAAGAAAAATAAATCAGATTCAGCATGTAATTGGGGTAGAGAATGTAAAATAGAAAATTCAGAGATAGAATGATTGAGCCTATTATTACAAAATGCCTTATTTTTATTTTAAGTTTGAGATATAAGATGAGTGCAAGTAAACTACCTGCGCAAATGCCATCAATTCTGGTAAAGGGAAAAATTGTCCCAAATGGAATAGCATCAAGGTGTAAAAGCAGCAACGAGGCCCTGAGTATATTTACCCCTAACAATAGAATTGTAACAAGCAGGCATAAAATTTTAGGATTTTTGATCCAGAATATTAACAACGGCCATATCAGGTAAAATTGTTCTTCTACTGCCAAAGACCAGAAATGCTGAATTATGGGAGATGTATTTTCATTTGGGAAGTTGAGCCCTAACAGCCAATTTTGAAGAAAGGTCCAAAACCACAATTGGTAGTGCTTATAATAAAGAATTCTATCGGAATATTCGCTCCATATGAGGGGCAACACGTAAAGAATTAAAATTAGACTTACATAAAAAAGCGGGAAAATTCTTAATATCCTTTTTATATAAAAATTTCTGAAATAATGCAGATTGTTGACCGTTGTCAGAAGAATGGTGGTTATCAAAAATCCAGAGATAACAAAAAAAAGATCTACTCCTAACCATCCTAAAGAAAAGACATTTGTGTATTCAAAATTATGAAATAAAATTACCGACAGGATTGCTATACCCCTGAGTCCATCTAACGCCGGATAGTAAAGTTTCTTTTTTACACCTTCTTTCATTAAACGATTTTTATCTGAACTTCCTAAGACTGTAAAGAAATGAAAAGTCATTTTAATTTAGCAAAAGACGGGTTGAAAAATGCGGAGCTTCAAAAAAAACAATCCATAAGAATGAAATACAACTGCTTAAAATAAGTGCAGCTTCCAGTTTTTTATCTACTTTTTGCTGATTGATCAAAAGGATAAAATAGTACAAAATAAAAGGTACAAGCGAAAAAGTAAGTCTGTCCGCATAATATCCCAGCAGCCAGAAGAAAAGGACGTGGGCTATACAAATAACGAATGGGATAAATGCAATTCTTTGGGTCAGAACTGAAAATGAGATATTGTTTTTGAGAAAATACAGAACAGTTATTAGCAGCAATAACAATGGAAGGAGAAGGCTTCCGAAGGTTTGCAGGAAATACCAGGTATTAACAGCGCCACTGTAAAAAAGATATTGCGGTGATACTTTTGTTGCATCCGCTATCCATATAAATTGTCTGTATACATCAAGTTCTGAACTTGTAAAATTAATTCCTTTAGATTTCAGGAATAATATCCACGACACGGTTGGTATGGAAAAAAGAAATATCATTACTGTGAGGCGTATTATAATCGCCCGGTAGTTCAACTGATTGTTTTTTAAGAAAATATACAGTCCGGATGCTAAAATAGTTATAAAGAGAAGCAAAAAATTTCCATAGATCAGAAGTGCGCATCCTGATAAAAATGAATACAAAAATAGTTTTGAAGAAGGTATGTGATTCTGTATAATTTTTATACCTGCATATAGGGAAAGCAAAGGGGTAAGAATATTAAAAAGTTGCTGATGCGGGGTCCAGAAAAAATACTTTGTTTCATGATTACCTGCTATCATTAACAGTATGAGGATATAAAGTAATTTTCCGTTTTTCCAATAGCCTGATGTAATGTGGATCAACCTGTCAAACAACAAAAGTGAGCATAGTAAAATTAAAAAATTCAGGAGTACATAGCCCAGATAAAAGCAAAAATATAGCACGCCTTTGTTTTCTTCAGATTTCGTTCCACGTAAGTCCAGGCTTTTTTTCATTTCCCTTTCGAAAACTGCATGTAGGGGATATGTAGCATAATAGATGGAATAACCAATAACTGACCCTATTAGGGCATATACCGGTCTGGACTGGCGAAGATAGCCATCTTGAAATAAATAGCCCGGATTAATAGCAACTCCTATAAAAGTGAAAGCATCGGGATTTACCCGGATTCCCATATACTTATTTATCTTTATGTAGTTGTAGTCAAATTCAAAAGGACCTCTATTTCCGGAATGAGAGTAGAGTAGTAAGATATTAGCAGTCAAAATGATAACTAAGAATAATCCAATTTTTTTCATATGGTGAGATATTTTGTTAAGGTAGCCAATATTGAAATAAAACTGCTAGAAGATCAAAAATGAGTAATAAGGCGATATGGGTTTATACTGCAACCGGAATTATTTTATTGCTGTTCATATCCATTTATTTATGCTTCTCGCCTCACGTTATAAGTATTGACAGCGTTTATGGTTTTTTAGCATATAAGGGCACTGTACAAACCGGAACTTTCAACGTATTGCAGGATGTTTCTCCAGGCAATGTTGGGGTTATGCAACAACATTTTGTAGCCTGGTGGTCTCCGGGGCAATGGATTTTTCCGGGAGTATTGAATTATTTGTTTGGGTGGAGGTTGGGAATTGCCAGCATCTTAATTACTTTTATTTTTTCCTTATCAGGACTTTTTGGATTTTATAAGCTGTATAAATATTTTAAATTTCCTTCAGCTATCATCGGTTTGTCTCTTTTGATTATAATCATATCTGATACCTTCTACAATTCTTTTATTATATACCAGGGAGGGGAAATTTTATCCTTTGGCGTATTTCCGTGGTTCTTGTATTGCCTTCTTAACCTTCAGAAATATACTTTCAATAATTTACTGGCGGTATTACTTTTATTTTTGCTATGCTTCGTTGCAAAAACTACGCTTATTATATACTGTTCTGCGGCTATCGCTCATAAAATTTTTCAAAACCCCTTGCAGCGTCTTTTGTTTAGCATTTCTAAAGCGAAAGAATCTCGCAGAAATAATAAATCTTTTAAATTATTTATACCATTGATTGCAGGAACGGGATGCATTTATATTTTTTATTTAGATAAAGGAATCAGGCCAACCGTGCTGGATAATTTTCATATTGAACTTTCAGATTTATTAATTCCTTTATCATCTCCTTTGTCAAGTATCTTATCTGTTCAAAGCGCCGTAATAAGATTTCAGAAGCTGGTTTTTGGAACGGAAGTAAATGCCTCATTTCGCGAATTGATTTTTACTTCCGCAGTGTTCTTAATAATGGTTTTTCTGGTTTTGAAGTGTATCTATAAACTTTATAACAGTAATGAATACGCTGTGTCTTATAAATACCTTCTGATTGCATTTTACGCCGGACTTTCTATTTTTTTTATTATTGCGTATGCTTTTGATACTAATATTGATAAGAGCACAAGACATTTTAAACTTCTTGGGTTTTTATTTATCCCGGCATTTTTAACAATGGTTCTAAATCGTCTCGGTAAGAGTGCTTCCTTACTGTTAACCTTCCTTTTTATAATTTATTTTCTGGTTGCTTTTACCTATTTAAAGAATAAATGGACCCGGGACCGTTATAAAAGTGTAAATTATTTCTATAGAAATTACGATAATTTGGAAAAACAGGATCGGATGGATGAAGATACTTATAGCAAATTGATCCAACTTGACAGAAAAGCTCCTTTATATATTGGCGGTAAACCTGTTTTGTTTTTTTTTGAGGGCAATGCAGATATTGCTATAGATATAAAACATTTGGCTGTTTTTGATACCGAAAAACAAAAAATCAGCACAATGCGATATTTGGGTAACGGAGCGAAGATTTTTCTTTTTTTATCAAAAGAAACTTTACATGAAAAGCCGGACTTCTGCAAATTGTCCTTTCCAGATTACACCGACTTTATAACTGTGTATCACAATAAACTTTTTGTTATTATGGAATCGGAATAAACATGCTCAATTGAGCGATTGTAATGAATACACTAAAAATAAACTAGTTTTCGTTTATACCTAATAAATAGTATTGGCTTCGATCTCCTTCTTCGGCAATCCCCATTTTTATTTTTGATCCTGCCAATCCTGTCGGAAATGTTGATCCTGTTGTTGCAGGGCAGGTAGATATTCTTCCAACGATACTCGATAAGCTTAACTATAACGGACATTATACCGGTTTTGGTAAAAGCCTGCTGGATACAAGCTTTAAGGAGCGTTATGTGGTAAACAGGTTGAATTACATTCACCAGGTTATTACGAGCCGGTTTGTGCTGGGCTATAATGAACCGCTCGAAAAAGTGCAGTACCTCTATCATTATGCCGCCGATCCTCTGTTGAAGCACGACCTTGCAAACGACCCAGCGTATAAAACAGAAAAAGAACGCCTGCGGAACATTGTTCTGGCCAATATCCAGCAATACAATAACAGTCTGTTGAAGCGGAGCTTGTATAGCGAGTAATTACAAAGGTCGTATTATGCTCTTCCCAGTTCCATCCCCCTCACCACGTATTTCCCTACCATGTCAAATTCGATATTTACGGTATCTCCTTTTTTTAGCTGCCGCATGTTGGTATGCTCAAAAGTATAGGGGATGATTGCCACAGAAAAGTTGTCGCGGGTAACATCGAAGGCCGTAAGGCTGATCCCATTTATACAAACAGAGCCTTTTTCAATGATGAGGGGTGCAAATTTTTCGGGGAAACGGAAGCTGCATTTCCAGCTACCGCTCAATGCTTCTTTTGCTGTACAGGCGGCAGTGGTATCCACATGACCCTGTACAATATGCCCGTCTAAACGACTGTTGAGTGTTAAGCATTGTTCCAGATTAATAAGATCCCCCGTTTCCCATTCGCTGATATTGGTCTTTTGCAGGGTTTCCTGCACAGCAGTTACCAGGTGGCTGTTGTCCCTGATGGCTTCAACGGTAAGGCAAACACCATTATGAGCTATGCTCTGGTCGGGCTTAAACCGGGCACTCAGGGGAGATGTGATCCAAAATTGCTTGTTGGTCCCCGCGTCCTGTGCCAGGGCAATGCTGCCCACCGATTCTATGATACCTGTAAACATAGCTGCAAATTAGCGTTCCCTCGGGAATTTTTGAATTTGGCTTGGATTTTTAGCTTTCTTGTAATATCTTTGCGCTCCTTAAAAACCGATAAAGGAGGTATAACTACATATGCTTATTATTGATTCCAAAGATTGCGAAAATATAGACAAGGCGCTTAAAAAGTACAAGAAGAAGTTTGAAAAAGCGAAGATATTATTGCAGTTGAGAGGCCGCCAGTCTTTCACCAAGCCTTCTATCAGGCGCAGGGGAGAGATACTGAAAGCAATTTACAAGCAGAACATCGCTATTGGCAAGATCGAGGTAAAATAGCCGGGGTTTTTATAAATAATTTGAACAGGTAGCCGTAGAGTGTATAACTTTATGGCTACCTTTTTATGTTAGAACATCCTCATATTTCACCGGTGCAATCTT
Source organism: Agriterribacter sp. (assembly GCF_035444585.1). Classification (GTDB taxonomy): domain Bacteria; phylum Bacteroidota; class Bacteroidia; order Chitinophagales; family Chitinophagaceae; genus Agriterribacter. The sequence goes on along the minus strand of NZ_DAOMOZ010000076.1, from coordinate 1,107 downwards.
TTATTGACTATCTCTGTTTTGAGAAGAGATATTCCCGGCATACGATCGTTGCTTACAGGAAAGATCTTGACCAGTTCTTCGGGTATCTCAATAACAACAATCCATGTGACAATTTAAGCGAAATTTCTTCCTTTTATATCCGTTCCTGGCTGGCCGAACTAATGAAACACAAACAAACGGCTAAAACCGTAAACCGGAAAATATCAACACTTAAGGCTTTTTTTAAATATCATTTGAAGACAGGATTACTTCAAACTACACCGATGACTACGATTGTAGCACCCCGGATTTCAAAAAAGCTGCCGGTTTTTGTGGAACAAAAGCATACGGAAACGCTTTTTAATCATGTAACCTTCCCGGAAGGGTGGAATGGATATACCGAAAGGATGATCCTCGAATTGCTGTATGCTACCGGTATGCGTTTGAGTGAACTGATCAATATCAGCGAAAGCCAGGTAGATGTGAGCCAGCAAAACCTTAAAGTATTGGGTAAAGGGAATAAAGAAAGGATCATTCCTTTAAACGCGCCCATAACGGATAGTATTGCCAGGTATATGCAGGAAAAACGGGCGCAGCACAAAACATTTGATACAAACTTCCTCTTAGTTAACGGGAAAGGAAAAAAATTATACCCCAAATATGTTTATCTGGTCGTAAAAAAATATCTTTCTCTTGTTACTACTGTTCAAAAGAAAAGCCCGCATATTTTACGGCATACTTTTGCCACCCATCTTACCAATGAGGGAGCTGACCTTAACGCGGTTAAAGAGCTCCTCGGTCATTCCACTCTTGCAGCCACCCAGGTGTATACCCATAATACCATAGAAAAGTTAAAGGAAGTGTATAAAAAAGCGCATCCCAAAGCCTGATGCAGTAAGGTATCGGGAGCAAAAAAAATGGCTTCATTTGCAACGAAGTTTTATTTGAAATCTTATATATAAAGGCTTAACTTGAGGTTGTTGCCGCTTTGCAGTTGCAGCAATAAGTTCTTTCTTATATTTAATTGTTCACAGAAATTAAAATGGATTATCATGAATGTAAACATTCGAACAGTGCATTTTGATGCCGCATCAAATTTGCTTGAACATGTTAACAAAAAGATCAAAA
>NZ_DAOMOZ010000075.1:0-19644 GCF_035444585.1 Agriterribacter sp. | reverse complement strand
TTAGCCTATGGCTTTACCCATAAATCCACCTGCTTTGCAGGTGGTAGTTTAATATAAATCAAAAATCAACAAATCAAAAATTTCTGCTTACCCCTTTCTTACAAGCCATCTCCACATTTCCTTCCAGGTAACTTTTTTGCCGTAGAGCAGAATGCCGGTGCGGTAAATTTTTGCGGTGATCCAGGTAAAAAACAAAAAAGACAATACCAGTAAAAGCATGGAAAGCCCCAATTGCCACCATGGAACTCCATAAGTTATCCTGCCCATCATAACAACGGGAGATGTAAGTGGAAATAAACTTCCAAATACAGCGATACCACTGTCGGGGTCATTGATGGCTTTGGTCATGATAACAAAGCCCAGGATGAGCGGCATCATTACGGGAAAAACCAATTGCTGGGCTTCCTGCTGATCTTCGCTCACCACGCTGCCGATGGCTGCAAACAAAGCAGCGTATAATAGATATCCTCCCAGAAAATAAAAAATAAAACAAAAGAGGATCAGCCCGATGGGAAGCGAATGCAATCCCTGAAAAATAATACCCAGTTTGCCCGAATTTACCTGCTGCGTTGCCGCTGCTCTTATTGCCGGATCAGACAATTGGCTGAATACATCGGGGAAAAGCAAAGGGATAATGAGCTGCAGCAGCCCCATTACTACGATCCATATGGCAAACTGGGTTATCCCAACTGCGCCTATTCCAATTATTTTTCCGAGCATGAGCTGGAAAGGTTTGGCAGAACTGACTATTACTTCGGCAATGCGGTTTGTTTTTTCTTCCATTACACCCCGCATTACCATAGTGCCATATATCAGCAATATCATATAAATAAGAATGCCTGCTATGAATGATACAGCATATGCAACGCCTGCAACGCCCCTTTTTTCACCTTTGCCCGAATCAATGGCATTTTCGATTTCAATATCGGCTTTGATATTTTTGTATATTTCGGGGTCAATGTTTGCGGCGACCAGTCGTTTTTTTTCAATCGCCGCATTGATTTTTTTTTCCAGGGCCGACTTTACAAACAGGTTTACGGCCGACTGACTGTGCACTTTTATTTGTGCATGATCAGTTTCATTTAACGGTGGTATATATAAAAACAGGCTGTATCCTTCCTTTTTATATTTGTTCTTAAAAGATTGCTCCGTTTCATCCTGTATGAAGGTATAGGTTGATTTGTCATTATTTCCCGTTTCTATTACACCATTGAACAGATTGGCTTCATCAAGAACAGCTATCCTTTGTGTATTGCTTTCACCGCTGATGGATACTGCTATAATAATGGCATAGAAACCTACAATCACCAAAGGCACAAGGAGGGTGGTGAGCAAAAAAGATTTCCTTTTTACCCTTGTCATGTATTCCCTCTCAATGATCAGCCTGATTTTGTTCATAAAGTGCGGTATTGTAATAAGTATTCTGAATGTGTTGGTTTTATGCTGAAGTGTTGATCGATTGAAATACTCTGGCCATCGGGGTTCCTTCCACAAGCCTGATGAAAATATCGTTTAAAGAGGGGAGTATCTCATTAAAAGATATGATCTCGTGGCCCTGTGCAAGCAGATGCTGCAATACATCGTGAGGCTTATATCCTTCATGGATCTTTAAGATCAGTCCCTGTCCTTTTTCGCCGGTTACTTCAAAAATGGTATTGCTGCTGATGGTGCCGGCCTTCTTTTCAAAGCCAACCTGAAAAAGATTTTCCTTGAACTCCTGCTTTACATTTTTTACGGAACCATCCAATATTTTATGTCCTTTATTGATAAGTATAATGTGGTTGCAGATCTCTTCCACCTGTTCCATGCGGTGTGTGCTGAAAATTATGGTGCTGCCGTTTTTTGCCAGCCTGAATATTTCATCTTTAATTAAATTGGCATTCACGGGGTCCAGTCCGCTGAAAGGCTCATCCAAAATAATAAGTTTCGGCTCATGGAGCACGGTGGTAACGAATTGTAGTTTTTGACTCATGCCCTTGCTTAAGTCCTGTACTTTTTTATTCCACCAGCTTTCCATTTCCATACGTTGAAACCAGTACCGGATCTTTTCCATGGCTTCGGCTTTGCTTAATCCCTTTAGCCGGGCAAGGTACAGGGCCTGCTCGCCAATTTTCATTTTCTTGTACAATCCCCTTTCCTCGGGCATGTAACCAATCCGGACAATATCATTTATCGCGTCAAATTTTCTTCCTTCAAAAATGATAGAACCGCTATCCGGGAAAAAAATACCGGTGATCATCCTGAGCAAAGTGGTTTTGCCGGCGCCATTGGGCCCCAGCATACCAAATATGGAGCCCTGTTCTATGGTAAAGCTTACATCGTTAACTGCTTTTTGAGTAGCGAAATATTTTTTGAGCTGGTGAACTTCTAAAATGTTCTGCATATATGTATGGGTTGCCCCAGGTTAATTTTGTTACAGAGGTATGAAAAGAAATTAATAAGTGGCAAAGAAGACATAAAGATTCTAAAAAGTTTTGGTACTGCAAAGAAATCGGGTGCATTTGGTGGATCTGGTTAATCTCAAATTTCAAATCTTAAACTTTCCCGATATAGCATTTGCTACTTTCTCGCCATCCATTGCTGCGCTAACGATCCCTCCGGCAAAGCCGGCTCCTTCAGCACAGGGGTACAGGTTATGTATCTGCGGATGATTGAGAGAAATATCATCTCTCGGGATACGAACCGGCGATGAAGTACGGCTTTCCGTGGCAACAACAATGGCTTCATTGCTGTAATAACCTCTCATTTTTTTACCAAAGGCAATAAGCCCTTCCTGCAGGCTGCGACAGATAAATCCGGGTAGAACATCTGCCAGCGATGCGCTGGCTACTCCCGGTAAATACGAGCAGCGCGGGAGGGTAGAAGATGCTTTATTTTTTGTGAAATCGACCATGCGCTGTGCAGGTGCAACAAATTGCCCGCCGCCTGCTGCATAAGCCTTTCTTTCTATGCTTTGCTGGAAATACATGGCCGCGAGCGCCCCGTTTTTTTTAAAAGCCTGCACATCTTTTTCTTCTACCGTAACCACCATACCGCTGTTGGCATAAGGGTTGTTTCGTTTCGACGGGCTCCATCCGTTTACCACCAGCTCGCCGGGGCTGGTAGATGCAGGTGCGATAATGCCTCCGGGGCACATGCAAAAAGAAAATACCCCGCGTTCATTTGCCTGTGTTACCAAACTGTACGAGGCAGGTGGAAGATCAGCGGAGCCGGCTTGGGAAGAGGATATGTTGAGCGGCAAATGATACTGGATCTGATCAATGAGTTGCTGGGGATGTTCGATACGCACACCCAAAGCAAAAGGCTTTAATTCGATGCGTATTTTCCTTTGGTGTAATAAACTGAATATATCCCTTGCCGAATGCCCTGTGGCCAATATAAATGCATCTGCTTCAAATACATTACCATCGAATGTTTTTACAGCTTTCAGAACATCATGTTCAATAACAAAATCAACTACTTTTTTTTCAAACAAAAATATCCCGCCGCAATCTTCTATGGTTTTGCGCATTGCGGCAATAATATGAGGAAGCTTATTGGTGCCGATGTGCGGGTGTGCATCGTATAAAATATTTTCTTCTGCGCCAAAATGAACGAACAGGTTAAGTACGCGGTTCACATCGCCACGCTTATTGCTGCGCGTATATAATTTACCATCGCTGTACGTGCCTGCACCGCCTTCTCCAAAGCAATAATTGCTTTCGGTATTTACGATGCCTTTCTTGTTCAGGATCGCAAGGTCTCTTCTTCTTGCTCTTACATCTTTGCCTCTTTCCAGTACAACAGGACGAATGCCTTTTTCTATCAGTTGCAAAGCCGCAAACAAGCCTGCCGGTCCGGCGCCGATGATAACTGTTTTTTGAGGTGCCCGGCTAACATCCTTAAAATGGAAGCTGAGCGATGCCCGCTGCCGGAACGGCTCATTGATAAATGCATGAACGGTAAGGTTTATCCATACCTGCCTGCTCCTTGCATCAATGGATCTTTTGAGTATATGAAATCCTGAAACCTGCCCCGGTGTAACACCGGTATGCGCAGCAATACGTTCTTTAATAACGAATTCGGTGCCAGCCTCCGAAGGGAGCAGGCGAAGCACAATGTTTTTTTGCATAAAGAGGTCAGGTGTTTATCCTAAAACTCAATTTTTAGTTATTGCCTGTTTAAAAAGGCAGGTCATCCCCGGCATCGGGAGAGGGGATTTCGCTGGTGCTGTAATCATTTGTAGTGGTAACGGCTTCCTGCTGCTGCAGATTGATCGTTTCCATTCTCCAGGCATCAAGATTGGTTATATAGTTCACCTGCCCGTTCTTTTCCCATTTGGTGCCTTTTATGTTGAAATATACTTTCACCGTTTCACCAATCGTAAAACGATCGGGCATGCTGGTTTTGTCCTGCACACATTGAAATTTGGCATAATTGGTAATCATCCTTCCACCAATGTCTTCCGTTTTTTCGATCACAAATTCACGGGTTTTAAATGTTGCGGTGCGTTGTACAGTGTCTGATTTGGCAATCAATTTGCCGGTTAGTTCGTAACTCATTTTAAATAATTGAAAGACAAATGTAGCAGTTATAATGCACTGATGTTTTTGAAATTTTGTTTTTGTTTTTGCATAAAAAAATTTTACCTTCCAGCAAGCAAGCGAAAAGCTGTACAAATGAAAAGAAATATTTCCGTACCAGTATTGATCTTCATTTTTATAGCATCCTGCCAGCTTTCTTACCAGCCACAATCGGTTCAATATGCGGACTATCGCATTAAAAATCCAGGTGAAACGGATACGGGTATTGCAGCGTTCTTAAAACCTTACAGCGATAGCGTGCATAAAAGCATGCATACCGTTATTGCAGTTGCAGAAACTGCATTGCAAAAAAAGCAACCTGAAGGCACCCTGGGCAATTTTTTGGCAGATGCCTTATTGGAAATGGCTGCTGAAAAATTCAATGTTCCTGTAGATGCAGCTTTTTTAAACCCGGGAGGCATAAGAATGGCATACATTGCAAAGGGCCCGGTATCGGTTGGCAATATCTATGAAGTAATGCCATTTGACAATCTGGTGGCATTGCAACAGGTAAAAGGAAATATATTACAGGAGTTCCTCGACCTTACGGCTGCAAAGGGTGGATGGCCGGTAGCAGGATTAACAATGAAAATAAAAGACAATAAAGCTACTGATGTACTAATAGAAGAGAAGCCTTTAAATGCAAATGCTTATTACAATATTGTTAATTCGGACTATATTGTCAACGGTGGCGATAATTGTGATATGCTGAAAGCTGTTCCGGCAACAATAACAGGTTACCTTGTAAGAGATGCTTTTATTGATTATTTCAGCAAACGGAACAAAGCAGGAAAAGAAGTTAATGCAAAAATAGAAAACCGCGTAAGCTATGCTCAATAGAAGGAATTTTTTAAAACAATCTGCATTTATTGCCGGGGGAACGCTGGCATCACCGGGCTACGCATGGGCCGGTGATGCGGAATCTGTGCAAAGGCTTACTGTTTTACATACCAATGATGTGCACAGCAGGTTAGAGCCTTTTCCAATGGATGGAAGCCGTAATGCAGGGCTGGGAGGTGTGGCGGCCCGCGCAGCAATAATAAACTCGGTAAGAAAGCAGGAAGAGCATGTATTGTTATTAGATGCGGGTGACATTTTCCAGGGCACACCTTATTTTAATTTTTACAAAGGCGAACCCGAAATAAAGGCCATGAGCAAAATGAACTATGATGCCGCTACTATGGGTAATCATGATTTTGATGCAGGACTGGAAAATTTTGCCACGCAATTGCAGTATGCCGGTTTTCCTGTATTGCTCTGCAATTATGATTTTAAGAATACGCCGATGGAACATCGCTCTGTTCCGTACAAAATATTTAAAAAGGGAAGACTTAAGATTGGCGTTACAGGCGTTGGCATAGCAATGAAGGGATTGGTGCCGGATGCATTGTACGGCAACACCCTGTATCTTGATCCGGTTGAGCATGCAAATGCCACCGCCGCATACTTAAAAAAGAAGGAAGGCTGTGATATGGTTATTTGTTTGTCGCATTTAGGCTACAGGTACAGGGAGCGCAACAGGATGAGCGATGAAATTTTAGCAAAAGAAACGGAATATATTGACCTTATTATTGGCGGGCATACACATACCTTTATGGATAAACCGGCTGTTTATAAAAATAAATCAGGAGGCGATGTTATTGTTAACCAGGTAGGTTGGGCAGGTATAGTATTGGGCAGACTTGATTTTGTTTTTGAAAAGAATAAAAGTAAAAATTTGGCGAACGCTCACACTGTTGTTATTGGGGAAAAATCAAGTGAATAAAAAATTTTTTTTTCAACAGGAAATGTTGATATTCGCCGCCCTGCCCTACTTTTTTTTGATGAGTTATACACATCAAAAAAACGGACAACTTTTCAGATGTAATATTCTTAATTCAATATATAAACTGCTTTACGGATAATGGATAAAACGCATGATAAAGTATGGCTCAATTGTCTTGGCATTATTAAAGATATTGTAGAGTGGCAGCATTATAAAACATGGTTCGAACCTATTAAACCGGTTGGGTTAAAAGATAAGATTTTAACCATACAGGTTCCCAGCCAGTTTTTTTATGAATATTTAGAAGAGCATTATGTAAATTTATTGGCGAAGACGCTGAAAAGAGAATTAGGAAAGGAAGCAAGGCTGGAATACCGTATAATGGTGGATAGCGGCAACGACAAAAACAAACCCCTCACCATGGATGTTCCGGGACATGGTTTTAAAACGTATTCCAATAATGAAATGGACTTCCCCTTGGTCATAAATAATCCGGTAAAAAATCCCTTTGTAATTCCGGGGTTGAAAAAGATGCAAATTGATTCGCAGCTCAATCCCATATATTCATTTGATTCTTTTATTGAAGGCGATTGCAACCGCGTAGCCCGGCGGGCAGGTAAAACAGTTGCCGAGAAACCCGGTTCTACCTCATTTAATCCGCTGGTGGTATATGGAGGCGTTGGATTAGGAAAAACTCACCTGGCGCAGGCCATAGGTAATGAAGTGAAACGCATCCATTCGCATAAAGTAGTGTTGTATGTAAGTTCCGAGAAGTTTATTAACCAGTTCCAGGATCATAGCCGCAATAATGCCATCAATGATTTCATTCATTTTTACCAGATGATTGATGTTCTGATCGTGGATGATGTACAGTTTTTTAACCGGGCTGAAAAATCACAGGACGCGCTTTTTGCTATTTTTAATCATTTACATCAAAGCGGTAAACAGCTTATTCTTACTTCCGATAAATCGCCCAAAGATCTGGAAGGTGTACAGGAAAGATTGCTCAGCAGGTTTCGCTGGGGGCTGAGCGCTGATATGCAGTTGCCCGATTATGAAACCAGGATGGACATCCTCGAAAAGAAGATGAAGAATGACGGGTTGGATATGCCGAAGGAAGTTGTAAAGTACATTGCTTATAATATTCAAAGCAATGTAAGAGAGCTGGAAGGAGCTTTAATTTCTCTTTTGGCACAGTCTTCGCTCAACAAAAGGGAAATAGACCTTGAATTGGCAAAAAAAGTGCTGCGAAATTTTGTAAAAACATCTTCAAAGGAGATCACGATCGAAACCATTCAGAAAATGGTTTGCGATTACTTTAATCTTCCGTATGAGCGGCTTCTTCAAAAGACCCGTAAGCGGGAAATTGTGCAGGCGCGGCAGATCACTATGTATCTTGCCAAACAGTTCACAAAAAATTCTTTAAAAACAATTGGAGAACATTTTGGAGGGAGAGATCACACTACCGTTATTCACTCCTGTCAAACAGTAAAGGATCTTATGGATACCGATGGATTGTTCAGGGAGAGCGTAGTGGAATTGCAGCAGAAGGTACAACTGGCGGCCATGTAAAAAATATTAAAGATCAATAGCAACCCCGTGATAACTCGGGGTTTTTTATTTTAACAAATTAAAGCCGGATGGTATGATCATAAACAGAGCTGTGATGATAACAGGAAAAGTGCAGGGTGTGTTTTTCAGGGGAAGCACCCGGGAAATGGCGGAAAAGTGCGGCGTTAAAGGTGAGGTAAAGAATATGCCGGACGGCTCTGTGCAATTAATAGCTGAAGGCGATGAAGAGGCTGTGAAGGCTTTGATCGCCTGGTGCCACTACGGGCCACCGCGGGCAGAAGTGACAGGAGTAAGCGTGACAGAAGGAATAGTAAAAGGCTATAAAAATTTTAGCGTAATGCGTTTTTAATATTTGGGTTTTTTGATGATTCACCCTATTTTTGCCGTCCTTCAGCAAAAGGTGAGGTGGATGAGTGGCTGAAATCAGTAGTTTGCTAAACTGCCGTACGGGTAACTCTGTACCGCGGGTTCGAATCCCGCCCTCACCGCAGCTTGTTTATGAGGTTGACAATAAAAGTCAGCCTTTTTTCTTTTAAAACAGCTTCTTCATCTTTGATAAGCTCGCATCTTTTGTATGGTTTGTTTTTTGTTCGGCCTTAATGCGCCCGCATTGCGCCGTCTTAATAACAATGCTGTTCTTTAGCTATCTTTGAACAGTTAAATTCAATAGTTATATGAAAGAAGTTGTCATTATCTCCGCGGTGCGTACTCCAATCGGCAGTTTCGGTGGTTCATTAAAAGATATATCAGCTACAAAGTTGGGCGCTGCAGCTATAAAAGGCGCTTTACAAAAAGCAGGCATTGGTCCCGAACAGGTACAGGATGTGTTGATGGGCTGCGTGTTGCAGGCCAACCTGGGACAGGCTCCCGCAAGACAGGCCGCGATATTCGCGGGATTACCCGATGAAGTAAATTGCACTACTGTTAATAAAGTATGCGCCAGCGGCATGAAAGCAATTGCACTGGCTGCTCAAAGTATAGCGTTGGGCGATGCTGATATTGTAGTGGCAGGCGGCATGGAAAGTATGAGCAATGCGCCTTTTTATGCGGAGCATTTGCGTTGGGGAAATAAATATGGCAATGCTGTATTGACAGATGGTTTGGCAAAAGATGGCTTAACAGATGTATACGATGGTAAGGCTATGGGAAATGCAGCGGAATTGTGTGCCGGTGAATGTGGAATCAGCCGTGAGGAGCAGGATGCATTTGCTGTAGAAAGTTACAGGCGCAGCCAGCAGGCCTGGGAGAAAAAAAGTTTTGCCGATGAAATAATACCCGTGGAAGTGCCCAGGCGCAAAGGAGATCCGGTTATATTTTCAGAAGATGAAGAACCTTTTAATGTGAAGTTTGATAAGATACCTTCGCTTAACCCCGCTTTTCAGAAAAACGGAACGGTAACAGCAGCCAATGCAAGCACTTTAAATGATGGTGCAGCCGCGCTGGTATTAATGAGTAAAGAAAAAGCGGAGGAGCTGGGACTGAAGCCTGTTGCCAGGATCGTTTCTTATGCGGATGCAGCGCAGTCACCCGAATGGTTTACTACCACGCCTTCCATTGCAGTGCCTAAAGCAGTGGCGAAGGCAGGATTGAAAATGCAGGATATCAGTTACTGGGAGCTGAATGAAGCATTCAGCGTGGTGGGTATTGAAAACAGCAGGAGAATGGCCCTGGATCCCGCAAAGGTAAATGTACATGGCGGGGCGGTGGCACTTGGACATCCGTTGGGGGCAAGCGGTGCGCGGATCATAGTTACCCTTATTAATGTGCTCAAACAAAACAATGGAAAATATGGCGCCGCAGGTATTTGTAACGGCGGGGGAGGCGCCAGCGCTATGGTAATTGAAAATGTGAAGTAGAAGGAAAAAAAGCACCAGGAAAACCCAAAAACAAGAACCCAGGCCGGAAAAATTTAAATCCGAAGTCCTTAAGCTTTAAATCCGAAGGAATACACGATAATCCAAAATCAGAAATCAACAAATCAAAAATCAGAAATAATTCAACTGCCCCCCGATCTCTAAGCACCAAATAACAGGCATCAAGCCTGTTCGCCGGGAGAATATAAATTTCAAATACTAAAAATCGAATGCGGAAGCCCGAAGTTCGAAGTGAAATGTAATCTCAAATTTTAGATCTCAAATTTTAAATCCTTATAACTTTTCTTCTTTGGGAGAAAATAATTTTATGGAATTTTGATTTTCCTGCATCTTGTCGGGAGTTCTTTTTGTTTTATTTAACACGCAATTGATGGTATAAATAAACTAAATTTATAGTTTTATTATATCTGATCCTCTAACAAGCGAAATCTTTGTATGACCATCAAACGAATTCTTATATCAATAGGCATACTGTTGATATTATCTGCCACTGCTTACGCGGTTTTCTTCCGCGATACAAAAATAAATAACGACATACTGCTTGAAGTAAAGAAAAATGATTTTGAAGTGAATATCCTCACTACCGGAGAGTTGCGCTCCAAAAGCATGACCATGATATCGGCGCCTACAAAGTTACGCCAGTTGGGCATTTACCAGATCAAAATTGCAGACATGGTGCCTGAGGGAACGTTGGTAAAGGAAGGAGCGTTTGTTGTGTCGCTGGATAATTCGGATGTGCTGACCAAAATAAAAGACCAGCAGTTGAATATAGACAAAAAAAATGCTGAAATAAAGCAGGCTTCGCTTGATACAATGATGGAACTAAGAACGCTCCGCGATGAAATAGTAAACCTTGGGTTCGACCTTGAACAAAAGGTGCTGGAAAAGGAGCAGTCGCGGTATGAAGCCCCTGCTGAAATAAAAAGAGTGCAGTTAGAATACGAAAAGGCCCAAAGGACCCTCCGGCAAAAGAAGGATAATTACAAAACCAAGCAAATTCAAACCCAAACCAAAATGCAGATACTGGGGTCAGACCTTCAGCAACTAACAAACTATATGGAAGGGCTCACCAGCATTTTAAGCCAGCTTACCATCAGCGCGCCCAAAAGCGGGATGCTGGTATATGATAAGAACTGGAACGGGCAAAAAAAAACGGTAGGTACCCTTGTTGAACTGTGGAATCCTACACTGGCAACGTTGCCGGATCTTACGCAAATGGAGGTGCTTACTTATGTAAATGAGGTGGATATACAAAAAGTAAAAGTGGGGCAGGCGGTTGATATTGGATTGGATGCCGCCGCGGATAAAAAATTAAAAGGCATTGTAAAAAGCGTTGCCAATATAGGTGAAGAAAAGCCCAACAGCGATGCGAAGGTTTTTGAAGTGCTCATTGATGTGCTTACCAAGGATCCTATCCTAAAACCCGCTATGACGGTAAGCTGCAAAATTGCAACAGAAAAATATAAAGATGCGCTGCAGGTGCCGCTGGAAACGATATACAATGATGCAAACGGGAGCTTTATTTTTAAAAGAATGGATGGCGGACTGATAAAGCAATATGTAAAAGTATATACGGTTAATGAAAGCAATGCGCTTATTACCAACGGGCTGAAGGAAGGCGACAAGGTTTACCACAACCTGCCGTCTGATACAACCGGTTTGAAAATGTTTAAGCCGGATTCTACTGCGGAAATAAAGCCAAAGCAACTGATCAGCATTGATTCTGCAGAAGCCAGGCGATTGAATGAGCAGGCTGGCAAAGAAAACAAAAACCAGGGTGGGGGTGGCAATGACGGGATCATTATTGTGAATTGACATTTCATAAACCATTTCAGCCGGTATGCGATTACAACGAATCTTATTCAATTTTGACATTGGTATCCGGGCCTTATTCCAAAACAGGATGAGGGCTGTACTTACTTCCCTGGGTATAATCTTCGGCGTAGCTTCTGTTATTGCCATGCTGGCCATTGGTAAAGGAGCGGAAAAAGAAATACTGGAACAGATCAAGCAGGTGGGTTCCAACAATGTAATTATCAAATCAAGGATGGATGATCCGTCCAGAAAAAATGATGATGCCGAATCTTCCGATAATTCCACGGCTTCCGGCAATAAAGAAAGCAGGGATAAAAAAAATTTTTCGCCGGGCTTGAGCATGTCTGATGCGGATGACATTATGCGTAATATCAGCACAGTGAAGTTTGTGAGTCCCGAAATCGAATTGCAAACACAGTTCATGTTTGATGGACTGAACATGAATGGCAAGCTTATCGGGGTTACGAATTACTATTTTGAAACTACGGGCGCAACTCTTTTTGACGGCAGCTTTTTTTCGGACCAGCAAATGGAAAATGCAGAACCTGTTTGTATCATAGGACGAAACATTAAAACAAAGCTTTTTGCCGGTAAAGACCCTGTTGGCCAATACCTGAAATGCGGTAATACCTGGCTGTTGATCATAGGGGTTCTGGGCGATAAGCATGTAGATGCGAAAGATATGGAGAAGCTGTCTGTTCGCAATCTGAACAATGAAGTTTACCTTCCTGTTAATACCATGCTTATCCGCTACAGCAACCGTTCACTGGTAACCACCGAAAAAATAAGGAGGATGCGCAACAGGAGAAATCAGGATCCTTCTAACTACAATCAGTTGGATAGGATAGTGGTGCACGTTGCAAAAAGTGAAATGATGATGCCAACTGTTGAAGTGTTATCCCGCCTGCTTTCAAGACGTCACCAGCAGGTTGAGGATTATGAAATTGTGGTGCCGGAACTTTTATTGAAGCAGGAACAAAAAACAAAATCCCTTTTTAATGTAGTGCTGGCCATTATTGCTTCTATTTCATTGATCGTGGGAGGCATAGGCATCATGAATATCATGCTTGCATCTGTGCTGGAAAGAACCCGTGAAATTGGCTTACGCCTGGCCCTGGGCGCAACTAAAAAAGATGTTGTTATGCAATTTCTGGGAGAGGCGGTGAGCATAAGTGTTACGGGAGGCTTAATTGGCGTTGTACTGGGCATTACCACCAGTTTGCTGATAAAAAGCACAACAGGGATACAAACTATTATATCTCCTGAGTCTATCGTCATTTCATTTACCATATCCATAGCGGTAGGTTTAATATTCGGAATATTACCTGCCAGGCGCGCTGCAAAGAGTGATCCTGTTGTATCATTGAGATCAGATTAAAGCAGGGTAAAAGACTTCTTTTTTAAGCCGATTTCCAAACCATAAAATACCATATACTTGAAACCTGTTTTATTCCTTATTGTTGCGCTGACATGCCTGTGCCAGCCTGCTGCATCGCAAAAGAAAATGGTTTTATCATTGCAGGAAGCCGTAGGAGTGGCAAGAGGGCAAAGCTTACTTGCAAAACAAATTGAGGCCGATTACAGCAGCTATGTGCACCGTTACCAATCTTTTAAAGCTTCTTTAAAACCCCAACTGAGTCTGGATGGAACATTGCCGTCTTACGACCGGTCCCTGCTGAATATTGTTCAGCCGGACGGCTCTTATAAAGTGCAGTCCGTAAGACGTTCGTTGTTGGGCAGCAATCTTACTGTAACCCAAAATATTTTTTGGACCGGCGGTAATATATATGTTTCATCGGGCGCCAATTTGTTTACCAACAAAGGCACGGGGCTCGACCAGCGGCAATGGCAAACGGCTCCTTTCCAGATAGGGATCGTTCAGCCTTTGAGTTTGTTCAATACAGTGAAATGGAATTTTGAGCAGGAGAAGCTCCGGATGAAGCAGGCGACCAAGCAGCAGATCGAATTGTATGAAAATTTATCCGGCCAGATAACGGCAGCTTATTTCGATTTATATGTATCTGAAATGGTGCTGAACAATGCCCGGCAGAATGTGCAGGTGAATGATACCCTGTATAAAATTTCTACAGGTCGTTTTAATGTGGGACGCATAGCAGAAAATGAATTGTTGCAGGTTGAACTGCAGTTGATGAATGCCCGCAATGCTGTAACCCAGGGAGAGGTGAATGTGCAGGCAAATGCAAAGCGCCTGGCTAATCTTTTGGGATTGGACAGCAACACCGATTTTGAGCTGGTGCCGGTAACAGATGCCCCTGTATTTTCGGTAGACATGAAGCTTGCTGTTGAAGAGGCCAAAAGTAACCGCAGTGATATGCTGGGTTTTGATTTACAGGAGAACAATGCCAGACGGCAAGTAAGACAAAGCCAGTCGAACGCTTTTGCAAGCGGCAATATAAGGCTCAGTTATGGACTGAATCAAACTGCTATGACACTGGCGGGAGCTTATCAAAACCCACTGGATTTCCAGCAGGTGAATATTGGATACTCGCTGCCCTTATTTGGATTTGGAAGAAGCAGGCATGATATTGCTGCCAGCAAGGCCAATTTAGAATCTACGCAGGCCGGGATCGCATTTCAGAAAAAAGAGTTTGAGCTTGAAATTGAAAACACGGTCAATCAATTCATGCAATTGCAATCTGCATTAATGATATCTGCTAAAAGTGATACTATTGCTCAAAAAAGGTATGAAGTGGCAAGGAACAGGTATATACTGGGTAAAATAAGCATCACTGATCTTGGGCTGGCGCAGGAAGCCAAAGACAATGCCGTAGTAGATTATGTGAGGATGCTGCAGCAATACTGGCAGTCTTATTACGACATTCGCCGGGTAACGCTGTATGATTTTGAAAAGAACCTGCCGATCAGCAACTAAGGGAACCCATACCAACAGCAACTTAAAATGCTTTTAGTATGTATCCTTATAGTATGTATCCTTATGTTTCTTTTCTGTAAAAAAGAGGCCGTCCGGAAGGTAATGTTTTGTTTTACCGCAACTTCCCGCTAAGCCACAAAAATAAAACCTGTGTCTTGGCGTATTAGTGACACAGTTTGTTCCTTTGAAGACAGCCTCCTTAACAGATGAGGGCTTATTTCCCGTTGTTCTTACTGCCCAGCAGTAATATTTCATTTACCTGCACTTCTGTGGTATATTTCTTAATACCTTCTTTGTCTACATAATTGCGCGTAACCAGTTTCCCCTCAAGGGCTACCTGGCTGCCTTTGGTCAGGTATTTTTCTATTACTTCTGCATTTTTGCCCCACGCAACAGCGGTATGCCATTGCGTTTCTTTTACTGTTTCGCCTTTTGCGTTGCGATAACTTTCATTGGTAGCAATAGATACCCTTGCCATTTTTTTTCCCGATTCTGTATTCCGTACATCCGGGTTATTGCCTAAATTGCCGATCAATTGCACCTTGTTTTGTAGAGCGTTCATAATACTGCGTTTTTAATTGTTTTTAAATTGTATTTCCTTTCTGCGGGTTCTGAAAGCGCTTTCCCTTTTTTACCGTACAAAGATGCACCTGCGGGAAGCCTTAGCCGGTAAATAGTCGTTTAAAACCGATTATAGTCGTTTATAAGCGTTTATAAACGGATAAACAGGGGTGTATTTCTTTCTGAATATTAATGTAAAAGTTTAATTTTATCGTGGTCTCCCCCAAATGGAGATTGAGAAACACTTTTTTGTTACTTCCAAAATGCAACTTATGACAGACACCCCGCAACAGGTTTATTGCCTCTATTGCGGTAAGCCGGTTAAAGGCAGGATTGATAAAAAATTCTGTGACGACTGGTGCCGCAACGCCCACAACAACAAACGCTACAGCCAAACTTCCAATTTTGTTCGCAACGTTAATACCATTCTGCGCAAGAACAGGCAGATACTGGAAACATTGATCCCGAATGGAAAAGAAATAGCCAAAGCTCCTAAGAAAAGGCTTGCTGAAAGGGGGTTTAATTTCCAGTTTATCACGCATACCTATACGACCAAAAAAGGGTTAACCTATTTTTTTTGTTATGAATATGGCTATCTTTCCATTGAACACGATTATTGCCTGCTGATGAGTCGCGACAAATACGATGATATATCTTAGGTTATGCAAACAGCCTGATGAATATTGCATTGCCCCCCCTAACAGGGAGTCCTTCCGAAACATATACCAGCGGCGGATTACCGGATTGAAGAAATACTAATTTTTTAATTTTATATTTATACGTATTATTTTTTTATTTTTGTAGTAAAACCGGGTTTATGGATGCTAAAGTCACCTTAAGCTTTAATGCAAAAATCATCAAGCAGGCAAAAGAATATGCAGAAGGCCAGGGGATCAGCCTTAGCAGGCTTACAGAAATCTTACTTCGCAAGCTTACCAGCGGTGGCTATAACAATATTGAAGATTTCCCTGTTGATGAGTGGGTGAGCATGGTTTCGGAGGGTGAGGCCGAATATATCACCAGGCCCAAAAGCAACAAAAAGCTTAAAGCAACATTCTACGAAAGCAGAAAGAAAAAATAATGCGTATTTTTTTGGATACCAATATTCTCGTTTCTGTCTTAAATAAAGAATATCCCCTCTTTCCTTATACGGCAAGATTGTTGAGTTTAACCCGGTATAAGGAATTCACTCTGATCACGTCTTCCGTATGCCTGGCCATTACTTTTTATTTTGCCGAAAAAAAGCACGGTACTTCACTGGCCCGCAATAAAATAGCGCTGCTGCTGGAACATATTGAAGTGGCAGACTGCGGGGAAAAGGAAGCAAAAATGGCTGTTCAGAATAAGCAGGCCCACGATTTTGAGGACGCTCTGCAATATTATTGCGCCCTGCATGCCGGTTGCGAACATATTATAACCAATGACCTGAACGATTTTTATTTTGCGGAGATCGGGGTTTTAACGCCGGAAGCCTTTCTGATAAGATATGGTCCGCGTTAATAGCGTTCGCAGCACGGTTTTGACTTCATTCGGTTCATTCCTGGATTTTACGAAACCTAATGCAGGCATTGATGCTGTTGTGTCCGGTAAACCGGCCTTATCCTGCCGGCAAAAGCTGCCCCAGCTTTTTCATGAAGATTTCTCTCGCTATCATTTCTGCTCCAAAACTTTCCAAATGTGCCGTATACACCTGACAGTCTATTAAGTCAATCCCTTCCTGCTTTAATTGTTCTACATACCGGATGAACGCAAATTTACTGGCATTGCTTTGGCGGCTGAACATGCTTTCTCCAAAAAACACTTTACCCAGTTTTATACCGTACAATCCACCTGCCAGTTCATCACCCATCCATGCTTCGGCACTGTGCGCATACCCTTTTTCATGGAGCAGGCAGTATGCTTCCTCCACTTCATCTGTTATCCATGTGCCGCCAGGCTGGTCTTTCCGCAAACTGGTTTTGCACCCCCTGATAACCGAACGGAAACAGGTATTCGTGCTAAAACGGAAAACCTCTTTTTTGATCAGTTGCCGCATGGTTTTGCTCACTTTCAGCTTTCCGGGGAAAAGCACAAACCGGGGGTTGGGGCACCACCATAAGGGTATATCTCCCTCATACCACGGAAAAATGCCGCTGCGATAGGCTAAAAGAAGCCTTTCTGTTGATAAATCTCCGCCCATAGCCAGCAGCCCATCCGGTTCTGCGAGGTGAACAGGCGGAAAAATAAGCTCTCCTTGTAATGCGAACAGGGCCATTGATGCGAAGATAGGCAGAAAGGATATATAGCTAAATAGCAGGTCTTCATGTAATTATTTCCGTTCAAATAAAATATGGCGCTGTGCAACGGTTTATATAGTAGCATTGTCAGACAGAATGTTAGAACCGGATGACTGACTATCAACAATTAGTAAAAGATTGCCTGAAGGGAAAAGCTACGGCCCAGCAACAATTGTACGATTTGTATGCTGAGCAGATGCTTGGCATATGCTATCGCTATACCAAATCCCTTGCAGATGCGGAAGATGTACTACAGGAAGGCTTTGTAAAGGTTTTCAAATATTTACACCAGTACCGTTCCGACGGGGAACTGGGCGCATGGATAAGACGCATTATGGTGAACACAGCGATCAACTATCTTAAACAGAACAGCAAATACCAGTACGACCTCTCATTTACAGACCCTGTGCTCCACCCTGTATCGGAAGACAACCCGCAGATATATATGCAGGCAAAAGAGCTGGCAAATTTGGTAAGGCAATTGCCAACAGGCTATCAAACTGTATTTAATATGCATGCTGTTGAAGGATACACACACGTAGAGATCGGAGAGATACTGGGGATAAATGAAGGTACTTCCCGTTCTCAGTATATGAGGGCAAGAAATTTACTGATCAATTGGATAGAAAAACATTCTGTTGAATCTAAACTGGGACTCTATGCCGGAAAATGATTTTGAAAAGCAGGTGCAACAGCTATTTAATGATATGAGGCTGAAGCCGTCTGCAGAAGTTTGGCCCAAAGTGAGCGATCGGATCCGTAAAGGTAAGAGCCGTAAAAGAGCATTTGCATGGCTTCCCCTGGCACTGCTTCTTCTGGGCGGCGGAGGATACTGGCTGCTGCAAAATAATGATAATCCGCTGCCATCAGACCATATTACAAAAACAGCTCCCGTTCCCGGAAATGATAACAGGGATATTTCTTCAAAGGAAAGTCGCCCGGTTCCGGAAAACACTGATGACATTTCAAAAACAGACCAGCAAAAAATAAATATTGAGGTAGCGCCATCTGCCGGTAACAAAGCAGCGGGTGGCAATTTAAATAACGACGGTTCAGGTTCTGGTTCTCATGCTTCAAACGGACAACGCAATTCCGTGAAGTCACCGGTAAACATTCAGGCATTGGATAATACAAAACAACGGGTTCAGCCTGCTGTTCAATTACCAGTGCCTGATAATGCCGGTAACCACAATGCCATTGCCGGGAAAAAGAATGAAGCCACTCATTCAATACCGGGAAGCAGGAAAGAAAACATGACTTATACCAACGGGCTTGAGCCATTTAATTCTATAAATAAAAATTTGGTATCCACACCCCTTACCGGTGTGCTACAATCCGTTGAGAAAGGCTCTTCCCTGCTTCCGGGCATTGAAACAAAGAAAATACTCAATGATATTGCAAAAGGAAATATTCCCGAAGCTCCGGTTAAGCTGGCAAAAAAGAAGGCCTGGGAATGGGGCATTTCCGGCGGGGCCGGGATGTCGTCAGTCGGCGATGGCTTATCTGACCTTTTTGGCAACACCAGTGCCGAAAAATCGCTCCTTAATGCCTTGCCCAATGCGCCCAATATGACAAATAATATTGGTTTCCTTACCGGGCAAAACAGTATGGTTGCCGCGCTGCCACCCCCTGCTTCTCCTGTAAAAAGCGGCATGGCCTGGCAGGCAGGGGCGTTTGCAAAATGGAAAGTTACTTCCCGGCTGGCGATCACAGGCGGGTTGCAATACCGTTATTATTCAACCAAAAGGGCAGTGGGCAATGATATCAACAACTACCGGCTTGCATTGGGCAACACACAGAATGACGCAAATGCCAGCTATGCAGGGTATTATGTTGGCAGGGAAAACATCAATTATACCAACCGCTATCATTTTATTGAAATACCTGCAGGGGTAGAATGGCAGTTAAATAAAGCTGCCAAATTTCCTTTATTGTTAAACGGAGGATTATCTCTTTCCTGGCTTGCAAATACAACCGCGGTGCATTATCACGGGCAAACGGGGTCGTATTATAAAGACAGGACCTTATTCAATAAAATGCACGCGGGCATATATGCGGGGATCTCAGCTAAACTCTTTGCCAATAGCCGCCGTCCACTTTATATAGGGCCTGTTGTTCAGTATAATCTCACCAACCTGCTCAAGCCTTCCGTAAACCCGGATCAGCATTTTATGTATACAGGTCTGAAAGCGGAATGGGTACTGTTCAAAAAATAAAAATACCGGCTTTTTATTTCTTCCTGTAAGCGCATTGCGGCAGCATATAAAATAATTAACCCACATTGCAGTTACATCGGTGTAAAAGGTTGATGATTAATATTTTCTAT
>NZ_DAOMOZ010000074.1:0-19930 GCF_035444585.1 Agriterribacter sp. | reverse complement strand
TTTCGGTTTTGCTGCCGGGGTTGGTAGCATAATCATCAATGATCTTTCCAAAGATGAGCGGGTCAACCAAAGTAAGCAACTGGGCTGCTCCGGCTAAAGAAAGCGCCAGTACAATAAGCCAGCGATGCGGTTTGAGATAATACCAGAGTATGTTCATTGGCCAGGTTCCATTTATGCAACAGCTAATGCCAATGAAATTAGGGAAATAAAATAAAAGGAGGAAACAGGTTTTGTAAGCGCTTGCCTAAAAAAATTATGACTTATCCTTGTTATGCTGGATGATGGTTACTGATAATAAAGAAAAAATTAATAGCGATTTCTGGCAGGTTTCAGTCTTAATCCTTGTTATGCTGGATGATGGTTACTGATCCTGCTGAATGAATATTGATTGCAATGCCTTTAAATGTCTTAATCCTTGTTATGCTGGATGATGGTTACTGATCAAAAAACGTAATCTTAACAGCGATCAACTTCAAGGGTCTTAATCCTTGTTATGCTGGATGATGGTTACTGATAGAAAAATCAAATCATCATCGGAAAGGCTTAATGGCCTGTCTTAATCCTTGTTATGCTGGATGATGGTTACTGATTCAAAAACGAAAAATATGACAACTCAAACAACAAGTCTTAATCCTTGTTATGCTGGATGATGGTTACTGATGGAAGAGAGTGCATAATGTCTCACTGCAACAAACTATAGTCTTAATCCTTGTTATGCTGGATGATGGTTACTGATTATGGAAAAGTAGCTAATTATAACCCTAGTTAATTCGTCTTAATCCTTGTTATGCTGGATGATGGTTACTGATCATGAGTTATTGGCTGAGATCCAGGTTTTATGTGAGTGTCTTAATCCTTGTTATGCTGGATGATGGTTACTGATAGAATATCGAAGATTGCACAGATGATGAACTGAAGATGTCTTAATCCTTGTTATGCTGGATGATGGTTACTGATACCAAAATGCTACTTATGAGAAAAAGCTATGTGAGTCTTAATCCTTGTTATGCTGGATGATGGTTACTGATTATGGAAAAGTAGCTAATTATAACCCTAGTTAATTCGTCTTAATCCTTGTTATGCTGGATGATGGTTACTGATCATGAGTTATTGGCTGAGATCCAGGTTTTATGTGAGTGTCTTAATCCTTGTTATGCTGGATGATGGTTACTGATAGAATATCGAAGATTGCACAGATGATGAACTGAAGATGTCTTAATCCTTGTTATGCTGGATGATGGTTACTGATACCAAAATGCTACTTATGAGAAAAAGCTATGTGAGTCTTAATCCTTGTTATGCTGGATGATGGTTACTGATCTGGGGTGGGTGCAAACAACCACATGGGAAAAGCCAGAGTCTTAATCCTTGTTATGCTGGATGATGGTTACTGATAAATATTATCAAGGCGGATTAGAACTTGAAAAAGAGTCTTAATCCTTGTTATGCTGGATGATGGTTACTGATAATGGGGGAACAAAACTAATGCCCCCGCTTCACCCGGTCTTAATCCTTGTTATGCTGGATGATGGTTACTGATTCGCTCTACAGGCTAATAGAATTTAAAAGAGTAAGTCTTAATCCTTGTTATGCTGGATGATGGTTACTGATATATAAAATCAAAAATCATGAAAACGAATTCGAGTATAGTCTTAATCCTTGTTATGCTGGATGATGGTTACTGATTCGGCATTTTTTTATTATGAAAAAGCAATCAACCGGTCTTAATCCTTGTTATGCTGGATGATGGTTACTGATAATGAAAACGAATTCGAGTATAGCAGTTGCGTTGTCTTAATCCTTGTTATGCTGGATGATGGTTACTGATAAATGAAAACGAGTATAGCAGTTGCGTTTCAAACGTCTTAATCCTTGTTATGCTGGATGATGGTTACTGATAGTGGGGCTTATCTACTATAGTTTTAAACAATCCTGTCTTAATCCTTGTTATGCTGGATGATGGTTACTGATCGCATTTTTTGCATATTTATGGTTTTCAGATAATTATATTTAAAAGAACTCATAAAACAATAAAAACTACTCATGATTTTCCTCTCTTTCTTACTTAAAGTTACGATAACGGCCATCCTAAAAAAATAAAACATTTGGTTTATCTACCAAAGAGGTAATTTGTATGTCCTTGCCTATAATTTGCATACTTCTGGGTGTATTGTGTGGTATGGGTACCAGCAAAATGCTATCTGTATTCTCATAACATTCCTGCACCTCCTTAAGCGTCCGGCAAATTTCAGTGTACAATTTCGGATTTGCCCTTAGCATATATACCGATTTCTGAATACGGATGCACCCTTTCTCCAGCAGGTATTTGGCGATCAGGTTCCGTACTTTATTGTCTTCAATATCATAAAGTATCATAGACAGGGTTTCCGTTGCTTTCATTGGTTTATCTTTTATAATGTGCAATATTTGCTTTATCCGCTCATTCAATACAGGTAGCTTTTCGTCTCCAGCATCGGGTTTGCTTGTCGGTGGCAACAAAGCGGTTGTTTTTGCAGTAACAATACCCGCCGCTTTTATCATCCGCAATTTTTCAATAAACGTGTATTCTTTTTTGCGTGGTCTTGCCATATAACATGTAAAACTTAAAAGGTTATACTGACTCATAAAAAAGCGTCCAATACCTGCCATGCCAGATCAGCCAGCTCTGCATTGGTACCCGTTTTGGTGGTACGCACCACTGTGAAACCTTTTTTCCCGTAAAAGACATTCAACTCCGCACTGTATTGCATCATTTGTACGGTAAGCTGCCTTCCGTAATGAATAGGGCGGGAAGCCTTTAGCTGTATATCATTTTTATTCAGCTCTGTTTCTATCGTTTCTAAAATGCTGTTTACTTCTTCGGGCTCCACAATTGTTTTTTGCTTTTTAGGCAGGTAACCCGGATTTAACTTCTGCCTGATCAGCGCTATTGAATCTTCCTGCGGAACACGCGATATTTTTCCAGCAACCGTAGCGGTATCTTTTACTAATGCATCAAACGCCGTTTCCACCTCCATAAACGCGGTGCCCGTGTCTTCACTTATATAATCCCGCATATTTACTGCCAGTGCGTTTTCATTATAATATGCTTCAGGGTCGGCACTAAAAAATACCGCCCTGGTAACATCGTGTGTTACTGCGTCTATCGCCTTCTGTAATCCACACTGTATAGCAATATGGGTTGCAAAAGCTTTATAAAAGTGCGTGTACAAACCTGCATCGATACAACGTTCGCTCAGCCTAAATAATACTTTTAACCCGTCTCCGCCGGGAGTTGTAAAAAGCAATTGCACCTGCGGAATAGCCGACAATTTTTCAAAAGCAGTGGCTTTAGACAAGCCCGCTTCTGAAAAGTGATCAAAATCAAGCGTGAAATAATGAAGTGCGGCAAAGTTTTCTTTTCTGCGTACAGGTGGATTAAATATGCCGCAACAGAAATAAGGTAATGTAGCTTTTTGACGGCGATATTGCTTTTCATCTATTATCTGTACCTGCCTGAGTTGCTGTATCCGGCTGGCAAATGCCGGTGATGGATGCATGATTTTACCGGCAACAGCCGCCACCGTGGTTTTTTGCAACGGATCGCCCGGCGCCTGTATGTTTAATCCAAATGTAAGCATCAGAAAAGAAGATTTTAATGACCGAATGTTTGTTTGAAGGCTAATGATGGAATGAATTAACAGGGTAGACATCAGTTTCCGGGAGTATCCAAAAAATATTGGGCAAGCCGCTGGGCAAAAAGCGTAATATGGGTATCCCGGCTGCGGTCTGTATGATCAACTTTAATGATCTCAGCCATGTAATCGTGAACAGCCTGCACAAATATTCGCTTTCCCAATCCGTCGAGCCAGTAAGCCCCATTTTTAATACTAAAGCACTCTTCGGTAAAAACATCTTCACAACACAAACGTACAGCCACATAATCTACCCAAACCCTGTACCGTTCAATAACATCATATACCAATACCGGCCGGTTATAATCATCGCGGTGAAACACGCCAATATAAGGATCAATCCCGGCTTTGATCAATGCTCCTTCTACTTTACCGTACAATATGCCATAGCCATAATTAAGCAAAGCGTTAAACATGTCGGCGGCGGGGTGCTGGCTTCGTCCTTCAAAACGGTACTTTACAGGCAGGTATTCATTGAGTGCCTGAAAATACCTTCTGGTAGCGGCCCCTTCCCAACCCCGTAATGATGCAGCTATATCTGCTACAATCATTCCTTCCAGCTTAGTTACCTTGGCTTTGTGATCGGAAATGGCATTAATTACACTTTGGGCAATGCGGTTGGCGCGGTCATCAGTATTTTGCAGGGTAAGCAATAAAGCAACCTGGTTATCCATTTTGTCTTTTACCTGCTGCTTTATCCACTCTACCGACCGGGAAGAATAAATAAACTCCAGCTGATTTTTCCGGATAGTGGAAACAGAACCGTAGCGATTGCTCCAAACCCTCCCCTGAGGCATGCCGAGCTGGTTGATAAAGAAAACATCTACCTCATTTTCTATAGCAAGCAATACCGCATCACTGCTTATTCGTGCCCCTTTACTTATGCTGATGCTTTTTACGTCGCGGGGCGGGATAAGTTGTTTTCCCTCCTGTGAAAAAATGGCAAAAAGGTTATTCTCCTTTTGCAGGGAAACGCCAAATGAATTTAGGATGATATTCATCAACAGGCTGGTTTTGGAAGGGGTTGAAAATAAGATATGAAAGGCAAAAGAAAGTTACGATATTTTATTAATGTATCTTCACATTGGGCGTTTATACTTACTATATTTTTAGGATCTAAATCAGGGATTCAGGGTTTCAAATGCTTTCTCATACACAGAAATAAACCAATCATCGGCCAGGTGCAGTTGCTGCTGGCTACGGGTGATAGCCGTATACCACCAGCGGTAAATACCCGGCTTTTTCAACCCCTGTATTTTTGTTTCCATATGCAGGTACACATGCTGCCATTCGCCGCCCTGACTTTTATTGCAAGTTACGGCATAACCGTAGGCTGCCCGCAAACTGTTGAGATATGGATCGGTTCGCATAGCATCTGTAAATAAGGGCGACTTTTGACTGATATTTTTTTGCCGCATCCGTCGGGCTAAATCAATCATCAAGGACCTGAATTCATCAGCACTAAGGTTGGGACGTGTACGGGTGAGCGGCGATAAAGCCAGTAAGCAACTATGGTGCTGCCCGTCGTGCAAGCCCTTAACTGTTATTTCAGCAAACGGAATATTGGCCTGCAATTTCATGGGTCCAACAGCCGTAATCTCCACAAAATCTCCATTCACCAGGGGCACAAGGTAATTGTTTTGCGTAATCAGTAACAGGTCTCCCGCTACCGGCATTTGCGTTTGAAACCCTATTTGTTTGCGTACATAACTGCTGATATGGAAATTAAAATTATTGCTACGGGTAATCATAATGGTTTGCTGATACCCGTTCTTCTTTATTTTTGAAATATAATGGTCTATAAGTTCATCTGTATTATTGTGTATTACAATATTGGAAAGTCCCTTTGCAGGCAGCATGGCGTAATTCCCCGGCTGGGGGTGAACGGTATAATGACGCAGGGGCAGGCTCAGCTTTAAAACGCTGTGCTCTTTTTGCTGGCGCACAATATCTGTCAGCTCGCAGCCTGCTACATTTTTATTAAAAGTGTCACTTATATACGAAGCATCGAGGGCAGGAGAAGAATCCTGCTGCACAGGCGGCAACTGGCAGCTATCCCCCACAAAAACCAGTTTGCAGCTTTTTGCATAAGCCATTAAATCGGTGAGGAGCTTACCGGTTCCAAACATGGCGAAATCACTTGCCCCATCCGTATCGCTGAGCATAGACGCTTCATCTACGATAATTACCTGCTGCTTTACCCCTTCACCCATAGCTGCAGGGGGCCGTAATTCAAACATCAGCAATAACTGGTTGGTTTTGGGATTGAACTGCGGTCGCCTGATATTTTGTTCAACCTGCTCAATATCCTGGTTAATATTTTTGAAAGAATAAACAAGGGAATGTACGGTAATGGCA
Organism: Agriterribacter sp.; assembly: GCF_035444585.1. Lineage (GTDB taxonomy): Bacteria > Bacteroidota > Bacteroidia > Chitinophagales > Chitinophagaceae > Agriterribacter. The sequence continues at coordinate 13,898 of NZ_DAOMOZ010000074.1, read as the reverse complement.
TCGTAGCCGGTTTTATCTCGCAGCACTTTAGCCGCCCGGCCCGTAGTGGCGCAAAGCTGCGGTTGAAATCTTTTATTTACCGCTTCATCGTGCTTTAACCATTGCACCAGGGTAGCCATAAGCGTGGTTTTGCCGGTACCCGCATAACCTTTAAGAATGAACACTTCGCCGTCAGGGTTTAATATAAATTGCTTTAAGTGCTCAAGTGCTTCTGATTGCTGGGGAGTGAGGGTATGGTGGGGGAGTTCGTTCATTTTTACGGAAACAAAAGATACTTAAACGTTTTCACCATAGTGAGCCAGAATCTTCCTTCTTATGTTTTCATAAATCCCTAACCCGTTTGTAAAAACAATCTTGTCAATGAAGTTGTAAAATGCTTCAATACTAATTTTCCTGTAGTCAAGTATAATATCGATATCTCCCTTGGTAATAGAACCCAATGAATGTGCAATGTCATTTCTTCTTAAACGAAGATCTGAAATAACAGTGTTGACTTTTTTTATTTCCTGATCTTTTGACTTGGATTGATTTTTTTTATCCACTAATAACCACCTGTACAAATAGCAAAGACTCATAGCATTGGGATTATTAAGGTGAACTTTCTTCTTCTTTAGCCTTTCAATATAGCTCCGGTTCAGATTTTCATTAATGAAACCTTCCCATTTTTCATTTTGATCCCCAGGGCTTTTCAAAGCTTTGTCAAAAAACCTATCAAGAAGATGCCCGACATATTGCTCAATTTCGATTTTATACATGCTCTCCGAAATCGTGAAAAGCTTTATTATCGCTTCATTATATTTACCTTGTCTCATTTGTATTTTGAAGGAATAAACCAGATCCTGCAATTTTATTTTCCGCTTTTCAACCTCAGTCAACTCATTCCACTTTACTTTATATTCTTCGGGCAGGTCATTATCATCAATTGCATCATGCAATAAATTTAGCCGCCGTGCCGCATAACCAGAAAGTTTCTTCAATTCAGAATTATCCAAAATTAAGTCCTCTGCTTTGTCAAAGTCATAATCTCTAACATGCTTGATTACATTGTGTTTGGTAAGATCGTTCAAAAAGAGACGGGTGAATTTCAATTGGACCGGCTCAGACAACTCCGCATTTTGGTAAATGATCACCTTTTCTTTAAACAATTGGATGAATTGCAGGGTTAAGGCATGATTGATCTGGTCAATACCGCCTTGTGGCAAAAGATATATTTTATCTATTTCTTCCCTTCTGCTTATAATGTTCAATGCTTTTTGGTAAAATGACTCATATTGATAGTCTATGTTTTTCACGTGCTTGCTTATAGCATAATCATGGTAGCGTAACGAAGAGAATCTGTCATTAAAATATTGCTGAAGAATGGATCTGAAAAACAAGGTATCCGACTCTTTAAAATGTTCGGTCGCATCTGTCTGATCGGTATAAACCCACCACACTTCATGAAAGATCACATCTTTTTTTTCAAACAAACTCAACAAAGGCGTAATGATCGGGAATTCAAGAATATCCTTAAACCCGGTATAGTTTTCATTGATAAGTTTTCCTCCCTTACGCGGACTTGCCAACAGGTATTCCGGGTAACCCCTGTTTTGCTTCAGCGTTATCTCCGGTAGGCCGGTTTTCTTTAAAACTATTCCAGTCTTACCATTATCATCAATTGTAAATCCTGTATCGGGCTTCTTCCTGATCTGTATATCGCTATTGCCTAATGTAATGACAAGTATGTTCATTTATTTTCATTTAATTTTCATTATTCCAACAAGTATTTACAAAAAACATTGCGTATCTCAATATGAGAACGTTAAGCAGATTGCTCATCACTTCTACTTTTCAGGCATAAGAAATTCGTTTAAGAACCCTTCAACTCCATACCCCTCCCTTTTATCCTTTATTCAGTAACCTGTGGTATTACTATGTGATGTTTCCAACCTGTGTATGGCACGGATTCTTTACGAATAACATCATCCAGATTCCTTTGATGCATCCTGAATTGAATTAACCACGTAGATTTAAAGTAAACTTTCAAATTTGCATGATTAACTGGCTATTTAAACATTCTTTATCCTTTATCGCTCAACAATCAACATTGCAGCTTAAAAACGATTTCGCCCGGAAACAATACGCTTTTTGAGTACGCATTCCGCTCATCATGCAAGTGTTATTCTGACAAAACCGGGAAGCGCAAACCGTCTTTCATTTTCATCGTTAAAATCAAAAACCAGTTTCCTTGTTTTAAATGCCTTCTCCACTCCTTTAACCATTCTTCCCCGGTTTCTTTTTACTGCATCAACATAATCCAAAAATTCCCAGTTTCCCGTGATGGAATGATACCCAACATTAGAGCCAACCCTAATCAAACATGATTTGGTATTTCTTAAATTCTCTTCTTTTAACCAATGGAGTTCTTCCCAAAAACTTTCATCAGATAACTCTTCATTGGGATAAATTTCAAAAAAGTCGATTTCTTGCTGCAAGTATTGATCCGTATGCTTTTGTATTATACCGAGTAACCAGTTTTGATCCTGATGTCCAAACAATTTTTCAAAATTTGGCATATCCATTCTCTTTTTCAGGTAAACCTCACTTGTTGTGCCCCATCCAATTCTAAATTTGCCTTTTGCTACACCAGTTTTATAAATTCCATCAGTTAACATTTCATAATACGATACAAATCCCCTACTATTAAATTTCCCATCATGCCCACCACGTCTTTCATGTTTCCATTTCCCGGTTTCGATATCATTTTCCACATCTGCAGAAAATATTTTTACAGGATAAATAGCTGGCAATCCTTCAACCGGGCAATCAGTTACCTGCAAAAATCTTAGCGGATCATTTTTTATCTCCCCGAGCAAATTTTTAGGATTGTAGGTAGTAGCTGGATTGTATAAATATTTTAAAATAATTCCTCTGATTACTCCTTTAATTGAAGAGCCGGGAATTGTCCAAGCTCCCATAGCATCTCTGTAGGTTGACTTAACCGGCTCCCGGCCCGGAGGATACCGACTTGACCATGTATATCGAATAGACTGATCATTAATCAAATTCTTTTTGAGAAGATAGTTTGAAAAATCCTTTGTATTCCCACTCCTTAGCTGATTAGAAATTAAGGAAATATCTTTGCTGCCAATTTGCTTTAATATCACATCGGGTTTAAGCACTACATATTCGCCAACACTTTGATCATACAAAAAGTCTAACCCTTCTGTATATTCTTTTTCTTTACCCATTCCTATATGAGTGGGAGTTATTACTTCCAGATTAAAATGTAAAACTTCATGCGTCTTCATACGCTCATCCTTTACATGGTAAAAAAATACTTCGGCCATTGCGCCAAACCGGGTGGCCCGTATTAATGCCTTCGCCAATGGGTTCAACATTCACTACCTTACCGGCTATTAAGCTGCCGCTTGTTTTAAATACGCCTCCGGGTTGTGCCATATACACACCGCATTTGCGCCAGGTATTGCGGGGCTCGCTCATCCACCCGCCACGCCGAAGGAGGCTAAATCCGGAACGGGGATATGATTTTCCATATTCCGTAAACGCCTCCCATTCCTTTTTATCACCGGGACAGTACATTCCAATATTTACCGCATAGTCCGTCTCCCCGGGCAGGTGTATTGAAACCTGGTCAAACGTGCATTTGAATTTTCCATGTCCAACATTTCTGTCTGTACCAAGCCCATCTTCCTCTAAAAGCCTTAATGCGGACAATACCTTGGATTTCATTTCCTCATTTTCAAATTTCACTATAGCATATAACCCGGCCCGCTCGTGAAAATAATACCGGTCAATATAATAGATTAACGTATCCTCCATACCAGTTCGGCTGATGGATGCCCTTGGCATTACCTGGTTACTGATTGGGATAACTGGTTTCTTTTTACCATCGCCTGACAATTCTTTCACCGACTGATAGCCGTTATCGAAAAAAGTTTTATTATGCTCCAAGGGGTTTCCTGAAGCCAGCGCTTCGAATACCGGAATATCCACCCATTGTATTTTTTTCAAAGCTTTCCGCACACTGGTATCTATGAATAACCCAGGCTCCTTCTCCCCTAATAATAACATGGGGCGTGGTAAAAAATAAGAACTGCCCTCTTCGTAATTTATAAAAGGAAAAAGACTGCTAACGGTAAACTCATAATGTTCATTTTCTTCTGCAGGTATCCATTCTGCCTTACCCAACCTGGCCCATGCATGGCAAATGGCCGCATACAATGCATCGCTTTGCAGTAGTGCAGCACCGGTACTGTAGTCGCTTCGCTCGTTGCCAATATGTAAGGGTGTTGTGAAGCGAAAACGAATAATATCGAAATTATACTGTAGCATGGAGGTATTGTTCTGCTGTTTTATGAACCGGATCATTAAGAGTAAACTTAACCTGCCCGTAGCCTCTGCTGCCGCTGCCACCCAGGTAATCATCTTCCAATAGTCTGATGCCCGCATAAAACAAATCAAGTAACTCTTTTTCAGCTTCCGCAGCTTCCGTGTCAGTTTCAGCAACCACATTAATAACAAACCCAACATCAAAAATGGCACCTGCTGGCACTCTTTCAAATTGGCGTGGATTAGAAGCTTTTCCCTGAATACGATCAATGGTGTTTTCAAATTTTATTTCTGTATAAGGCATATCAGTAAACCCCTTTGCTTGAATTTCATTTGCACTTTCTTTATTTAAGTTTGCATCTCTTACAATCAACCTGCTTGGATTACCACTTATGTTTTTATCTGGCGCCAATGCACCAAAAAGTTTTCCAATAGGGTGTTCTGGTGATTTAGTAGTGTCCGTTTTGCCATAAGCAATATCCAGCAAACTCCTCATTTTTCCTTTTAATGAACTACCAGGAATATAGGGGCGATTATCATCCTTTCTCCTTACAACAGGGCTATCAACTCCTCCAATATCAATACTGTCTTTAGAGTCGCCAATATGAATACCCGTCAACAATTCAATCTTTCCCGCTATACTAATTTTTTTGTACAGTTTCATAATAATGTAATTTAAATATTAATTATCGCCTCCATATTGTTTATGATATGCCACAATAGCTTCGCATATCTGAACAAAGTGTTTGAATTTTTTTTGACTATTCCCAATCTTTGAAACCATTGGAGCTATTTGGTTATAAAAATCCTCAATCTTAACCTTCTTATCTCCCCTGGCCTCTTTTTTTGCCCTTCCGACTGCATAAGCAATTTTGGGATCTAATAAAATTAAATCCATACTCGCATTTTCAAAATCAGCCTGAATGCGTTTAATCTCCCCAAAAAATTTCCTTAATTGGCTTGTCGTAACTTTTACTCCCCCTTCATCGTTTGCAAAATATTTTCCCCATTCTTTTAAATTTTCAATTTGTGAAGCACTTATTCCATTTTCGAGCATTGAAGTATCTATTTTGGGTGGCTTTTGCATGTCTTTCGTTTTTTGGGGGTTCCTTCCTTGTCCACCATAATCGGTCCTATGTCTGCTACTGTCATATGAAGCTGCCATATTTTATTTTTTTAATTGTTTAATTTCTAATTCAGCCCATCTTGCCGCTGCAATTATAGTATCGAATGAAATATTATGAAACTGGTTATTGTAGCTGCCGGAATAGAGTAAAATTTTTATACGATCAAGAATATCATTCTTTACCCCATTGTTCCTGCTTTTCATGCGTGCCATGGTATAAGCGCTATTCCATTGCCAGTCGGGTTCGCCTCTGGCGTATTGAGCATAATAATCAAAAAGCTTCATCAGGAGTCCCTTGCTGATTACTTCTTCATAAAATATCCATTGCACCATATCTGTTTTAAATTGCACCATAAAGTCCCAATCGTATTGCCAGCTCACTGAAACATTAAATATGGTAACCGCGTTCTTCTCCGGTTTTCTGCTTAACCAGGCATCTTCAGATTCGTTTGCTATCCTGGCTATTTTATATTTCTTTGCAGTCGCTTCTGCCTCACCTGCAAGTTCGGCGGCCTTAGCAATGGGAAATTTAGGGCCCACCATTACCATACCCCCGCTTAAGCTGATATCTTCTCTCCCTCCCACAAATTTTCTGAACCCGGAACGTACTTCAGCGGCAAATGCAATCAATTCTGCCCACCGGCCCACAGCAAACAGATCATCCCCGCCGCTATAAATAATATTTACCCTATCCCTGTACGCTTCTTTGTTCCGGATAAAGTTTAAATGACCGCTGAAATACAGGTCAAGCATGCTGCTCAAAGTAGCCAGAGCGCTAAAACTCCGCTTGTTTTCAGGGAACCCGTTCATAAACAACTCGCCCAGATTATCTACATCCATACGAAGAACACCCATCCGGGTTCCATTTTCACCCTCTTCCTTTTTTACTATTTCTTCAAAAGTGGCAGGCCTGTCATCTGTACTTGCCATCCTGCAGCCCCCATACAAACGCCACCCCAATCCGTTGTCATTATGTGGAGTAAATCCATCGGGCATTAGTCTTATCGCATCTTCATGATCTGTTCTAATCCAGTGTTTGATGTTCTGTTGATTAGCGGTATCGCCTTTTTGCAGCATATCCCATTTACTGAAGGCCCCGGCAAAATATTTTCCTTTTGCGTGATTCCTTAGAGCAACAAGATATTTATGTTCGTATAGATCGCGCCCAATATCTATTAATTTACTCATAGAAATATCTATCCATATATCCTCCTTGTCCCCTTGTTCCACATCTTCCGTATTGATTTTAACGCCTTTCCCATCAATTTCAATTCCTGAAACAGCACAAATATTAACTTCACCTCCGGTACCAAGAGGTTTATTTAATAATTCGTCAAATGAGTTTATAAATACATTTTCAAACCTTCTTCTTTTACGGGCGCTTGTTTTCTCTGCAAGTTTCTTCCATAAAACACCCACATCTAACAATGCATCGTCTCCTTCAGCCATTATTAATGGTCTCTCACCGCCAAGAACAAAGCTGAAATTGATTCCATCCATGTTTACAGATAATTGTTCCTTATACTCCTTCCATAAGGTATCCTCCAATTTTGGCCCGTATTCTTTAATTACCTGATTTACTTTAGAAGTATTGGGTAGCAGTAAATAGAACTTTCCACCTGCAGCGTAAACCTGGTTAATAAGCGAACAGCCACATGCTGATAAAACTTCCTGTGCAATGCTTTCTGCCAGTAATTGTACATAAAAACTTCTCCCCTTTAAGCTTTTTGCTGCTGCTTTATTTGTTATATTGTATATGAAAGACTGTATGCCACTAATATCGCCACAAAAAAGCTTGATAGGGTAAGTGCCCTGAGCAATACTGCTTATCCTGTTTTCATTACCAAATGTTTCCGGAAATTCCTCTTTATAAGCCGCGAAACAATGAGCGAATGCACCAGTAGTTTTTAAGTGTTCAAACAAACTGCTTTCCGGGTAGTCCTGGGTGCTGGCCGGAATGAAACTGGTATATTTTTTTAGTAAATGATACAAAGAGAAAATGAATGCATTCGGATTGGCATCTGGTAATTTATTAAACTCATTCTCAAATGATTTCCAAAGTTCCGGATACAACATTTTGTTATCCACCTGAGCTACTGAAGTTGGAAAAACTGTTTCTCCTATCGCCAGCTGCTGAGCTTGATAAACTACATCAGACGCTGTTCCCTTTTGCTTTCCAAGAATGGCAAAAGGACTTACGAATGGAACTGATTTATACTTATCCCAGTTCCACTCCGGGTTTCTCAACAGTACCTGATCGTTACTCCTATCTAAACCACTACTGCAGATATCAGCCAGCGTTATTAATCCCTGATCTGGCGTTGAAGGCTTATGGTGGTAGGCTGCCAGATTAATCAATTGCTCTTGCATCAACGACTTGTCGCCCAACCCAGCGCGGATAAATTTGTCATGATGCTTGTCTATGAAAGCATAAGTCCAAATTACGTGTTGATATCCTGGCCTTCCATCAGGTCTGTTGGGACAGATCTGCTGAATAATTCCCTTTGTCTTTTGGAGATTTTCTGAATCTTCCCACAGCACATCTGCTCTTTGCCAAAACTTTCCAATGTCATGCAAAAAACCAGCTAAACCGTATATCAATGGCTCTGCCTGCATATTTATTTTGGTTATGAATTAAACTCCTGTTTACTTCTTATTTGCTTTACTACTCCAAATCCCTTACTTACGCCCTTTCCCAACCCAAGATAATCAGGTAAAAAAACATTGCATCTGAAGCTAAGATTAAGTGCTGCTACTTTTATGTCTTTCATTTTATTCAAACGTTCGTATTGTATATCGGAAATGGTAAGTTCAATGGGCTTCTCCAGTTGCCACTCCACACCCTTGGCAAAAGAAAGAATATTGCCAACCAGTATACTTTCAAGCATGCTTATTTTTTCAGTCATGCTGTCGAGTGCCTGATATTTCCGGTAATTGCTTTCATTAAGTGCCTGCCAGCGGTATATGGTGTAACTGAAAGATCTATCCCAGATGTTCAGTGTAGTGGTTTTCATATCCAAACGGTCAACCTTCAAATCTGTTTTTTGCCCGAGCAGTTGAATGGTCCAGTTTCTCTGCTCAAAAAGATGGTGTATTTCTTCAACCCCGCTATCAACACAAAAGATAGCGGGTTGGTTGTGAACATGTTTGTACTGTATCAGGGGATAAGCATAAACATACTTATCCTCACCAAGATGATTATGGAATAATATATTTTCGTGACCAACTTTTTCTATTACGGCGCCCCGGAAAGCGCTGATCTGATAAGCGGGAATAGCATTATTAAATGTAACCAGGAGCGTTCTGATCTTTTTCAATGGCAAGGGAATTTCTTATGTTAAATATATTAAATATTTTGAAAACAATTCTATCAATCGCAAAAAGAAGGTATTTCAAGTTTCCACTTTTGCATTTAAAATGGCTCCCGAATACACCGCTTGTTTCGAAACCTTTCAAAATTTACTTATTTTCAAATAAAACTTTTTTTATGCCTGCTCAAATATCTATAACCATCCGCCGCATTGCACTGCTGCTGATCTTTTCTGCTTTTATTGCCCGCAGTCAGGGTCAACCCGCCCGGCAAATGATCAAAGTGGTGGTTGCCCCGGATCATACCAACTGGATATATAAGCCTGGTGAAAAAGTAAAGTTCACGATCACCGTTTTACAAAACGGCAATGCATTGAAGAACACAGTGGTGAAGTACGAGGTTGGACCCGAAAAAATGGAAGCGATAAAAAAAGATTCGCTCACCATAACAAACGGAACGCTTAATATAGACGGAGGCACCATGAAAACATCAGGCTTCCTGCGCTGTATAGCAACCGCGATGGTAAATGGCAAAAGTTACAGGGGATTGGCGACAGCGGCTTTCAATCCATTGCAGATAACGCCAACTGTTGAAAACCCATCAGACTTCAGCGCTTATTGGAACAATGCAAAAGCAGAGCTGGCAGCAATACCCGTTGACGCAAGAATGACCCTGCTGCCCGAGCGATGCACTGAAAATGTAAATGTGTATCATGTAAACCTGCAGAATTATAAGGCGGGTGCAAGATTATACGGCATTTTATGCGTACCCAAAAAAGAAGGAAAATACCCGGCATTGCTCCAGGTACCCGGCGCCGGTGTGCGGCCTTATGCCGGGGATATTGCCAATGCGGAAAAAGGAGTGATCACTTTCCAGATCGGTATACATGGTGTTCCGGTCAATATGGATGTTTCGGTATACAACAGTCTTGCCACAGGCGCTCTTGCAGGTTACTGGAATTATAATCTTGATGATAAAGACCGCTATTATTACAAGCGCGTATACCTGGGCTGCGTACGCGCCAATGATTTCTTAACCAGCTTACCGCAATACGACGGCGAGCATCTTGCCGTGATCGGAGGCAGCCAGGGTGGCGCTTTATCTATTGTAACCGCAGCGCTTGATCCCCGTGTAAAATTCCTGGCCGTATTTTACCCCGCCCTTTCCGATGTTACCGGCTACCTGAAAGGCCGCGCCGGGGGCTGGCCGCATTTATTCGCCCAAAATAATCTTGCATTCAACAACACCAGAGAAAAGATCAATACGGCAGGATATTATGATGTGGTGAATTTTGCAAGACAATTAAAAGTGCCGGGCATATATACGCTGGGCTTTAATGATGAAACCTGTCCGCCTACCTCTATGTTTGCTGCCTATAATGTAATTGGTGCGCCAAAAGAACTGTTTATAGTTCCTGAAACCGGGCACTGGACTTTCCCGGAGCAGAGGGAAAAACTGAATGAGTGGATCATTGGTAAGCTGGTAATGGAATAAATCACTGGCAAAAAAAGGATCACCGCCCCCGATGAAGCTTCACAGATAATCATTTACTCCGTTCTCAGGCTCTTCACCGGGTTTGCAATCGCTGCTTTTATTACCTGTAAACCAATTGTTGCCATAGCAATTACAACTGCCACCAGGGCAGATAAAACAAAAACCCACAGGCTGATGTTTATCCTGTAAGCAAAATCTTCCAGCCACTTATGCATAAAGAGCCATGCAACAGGAATTGCAACCAGGGCTGCGATAAGCACCAGCTTTAAAAAATCTTTTGAAAGCATAAGAACAATGCTGCTGACCTTTGCGCCCAATACTTTGCGTATGCCGATTTCCTTTACACGTTGTTCTGCTGCATAAATGGTAAGACCTAACAATCCCAATGCTGCTATAAAAATAGCAAGCAGCGAAACAACAAGAAAAATGGTTTGTCTTATTTTATCATCACGATAAAGCAAATCCCATTGCTTATCCAGGAAATGATATTCAAAAAGATGCGTCTGGTCTACACGGTGGAGAATAGCATTCATTTTTTTCAGTAATCCGTCAACATCGCCGCCTGCAAATTTCACGGTCAGATAACCAAAATCTGCACCCAGGGTTTTGTTAAATCCCATCATCATCGGAGCAATCGGCTCGTGCAAAGACTGAAAATTGAAATCCTTCACTATGCCTGCAATATTCACGGTAAATGGTTTCTCTACCGCAGAACGGCTGTCACCGCCGAATTTTGCAGACAGAATTGTTACCGGCTGATCCAGGGCATCCTTTATCCCAAACGCTTTTGCAGCAGTTTCATTAATAAGCACGGCATCAGCATCTGCATTGCCTGACGGAAAAAAATTCCTGCCTTTTAATAATTCAATATTATACGTTGAGAGAAACTGGCCATCCACGCCAAAGTAATACATGTCTTTTCCGCTTGTGGGATTACTGTTGTCTGTATTCACTTTTACAACGGGAATGGTTTTCCAGGCGCCGGGAACTGTTGATGTTACAGAAACCGATTTAACCTGTGCAAGCTTTGCAAATTCGTCTTTTATTGTTGCGGCACTGCGGCGCACATAACCGCTATTAATATCAATAACCACAACCTTATCTTTATCAAACCCCATGTCTTTATCATTTACATATTGCATTTGCTGGTAAATAATTATGGTAGCTGCAATAAGAACTATGGAGATCACAAACTGGAAAACAACCAGTGAGCGCCGTAAAGAAATATTACCACGCCCCAACTGGATTTTGCCTTTTAACAACGATAAAGGATTAAGGCCCGATTGAAATAAAGCCGGGTAAAGACCCGCCGATAAAGCAACAACTGCTATCATAAAAAAAATACCTGCCCATATCCGGTAATCGGTATGGATGTTAAGGGTGAGGTGCTTTTCCGTGAATGAATTAAAAGCAGGCAATAAAACAACTACGAGCATAAGCGAAAGCAATACGGAAAAAATAGTTACCAGTAATGCTTCTGTAAGAAATTGCTTTATGAGCGTGGTTCTTGATGCTCCCGCAACTTTGCGTACGGCTATTTCCTTTCCCCTGTTTGTAAACCGTGCGGTAGAAAGGTTCATGTAATTGATGCAGGCGATAAAAATGATGAAGCAGGCAACAATCAAAAAAACACAGACATAATAAACATTTCCTTTTTTGCCGGAGTTGCCCTCAATATCGTTAGAATAAAAATGAATATCTTTTAATGGCTGTAGCTGAACCTGGCTTTTAACGCCAGGATCGGGCGTATGGTTTGAAGCAATAAGGTTATCCAGGCTGGTATTTAAAGCAGAGATATCGGTATTGTTGTTCAATAAAAAATAAGTGGCAAAAGCGCCGGATGTCCAGTCACCGGAAAAGTGCTTTTGCGCTTCCGGTATGCCCAGGATGGTAGATTCCGATATAAGGAGATTATAAGAAATACTTGAATTTGCGGGAAAGTTTTTCAAAATCCCGGTTACTTTAAAGGGAACGGAATCATTATCAAAAAACAACAGTTCTCCAACCGCATCTGTCCTGCCAAAAAACTTCTGTGCTGTTTCTTCGGTAAGAATAACGGACCGGGGCTCCGTTAATGCACTGCTCCGGTGGCCGTACAGTAAAGGATAGCTGAATACATTCAGAAAACCGGGGTTGCCGGCTGTAACATATTCATGAAAGATGTTTGCATGTTGATTGCCCGGCTTAATTTCTGCACGCCAGTATGTTGAGATACGTGCTACGTCCCTGATCTCGGGAAAAGCAGCTTTTGCCCTTGCGGAAACCAGGAAACCGGTACCGGATCTTTTGGAGGTTTTACCCTCTGCAGATGTTTTGCTTTCAACTACACGGTAAATATTATCGGCATTCGTATGAATCCGGTCGAAAGTAAATTCATCGAAGATGAACAATGCAATCAGTATAAAGCTTGTTAAGCCAACCGTTAAGCCGGTTATGTTTATGAAAGAAAAAGTTTTATGCTTCCATACATTGCGAACAGCGGTTTTAAAATAATTTTTAAACATTACAAACCGGGTTTCCTTCAAAAGCACAATTGCAATGCCGGTTTATTATTTTTATGAGTATCAGGTAATTGGGGATACGGCAGGCAGGCAAAGTGCATGTTTATGATACAATAGTGTTCGTTTTTGTTACAGGTTATTCAGCATCACGAATATCCTGCCGTAATGAACTATTCGCTACAACGGTAAATTTCTTTAATCAATTTTTTTTCCTCGTTTATATCTTTATATGTCCCTTCTTCATACTTTATTAATGCTCCATCCTGGTCATAATAAACCATGATGCAATCACACCAAAGTCCCTGCGACTCAGATATACCTCCGCAAACAGTTCCGTAAACTATACTTTTATTGTATTGATATTTTGCTATCGTAATACCACAGGTAGGGCATTCCTGTTGTGCTTCATCTATCAGGGTTTGGATTGGTTTTGGTAAATCTTTGATCTCCATATCCGGGCTGTCTTTCTTTGAGCAGGAAAGGCTAAAGAAGAGTAAAGTAATGATTGAAATATTTTTCATATATCCCCGTTTCCTGTTTGATCATCCCGGAACCCAAAGCGTTGCATAAGCAATAAAAAGAGGCTCAAAAGAAAAAACACGAGGAAAATAAAATCCGGGAATATGGAACTTTGTGTTCCTGCCTGCCGGCAGGCAGGTTTGAGCCTTAGTGGCATACCCTTCTGAACAGGTTTACGGGACAGCTTTTCAATAAACATGGCACCTACCGCATTTTACCCCGCTGCAACAGCGGGGCTCCCACATTGTATTGCAGGTCATCGGCCATGAGGCTTATCCCATGCAGCAGACTTATGCGCCTGCGGTGCACCGGTATGGGAAGTGATATTTATTTATACAGGAACACAAAAAAACCCGACCAGTAAACTGATCGGGTTCAATAAATATGGCACCTACCTACTCTCCCACATTGTATTGCAGTACCATCGGCCATGGAGGGCTTAACTTCTCTGTTCGGAATGGGAAGAGGTGAACACCCCCGGCAAAAGCACCATAAGAAGGTAAATCCGAATCCCGCCGAGGCGGGAAAATTCGAAATTCGAATTTTAACATTCGGGCTTCAAATAATGTACATATTGGGAAATAACGAAAACGGTAATTAAAATAAAAAAATTAAA
>NZ_DAOMOZ010000073.1:0-20120 GCF_035444585.1 Agriterribacter sp. | reverse complement strand
GCACCGCATGCTTACACGTACAAAGAACTTTGCTGTCAAAACCGGTCAGCCCCGGGATCAATTTGAAAATATGAAAATGTGGTAATTTGAAAATGAATACAACATTATCTCTTCAAAAAGCAACTGCAAATATACAAATAAACCGGTAGACTTAGAACCTGTTAGGACTGCCAGGCACATTCACCGTGGTCCTACGCTCCTTCGTCGCGTACCGACCACTACCATTTTCAAATTCTCAAATTAAAAATTTTCAAATTATTTCCCTCTCCCCCATCCGAACCAGTCGTTGCCATTGGCGTAAATAAGCAATCCGAATAATATTACCATGCCGGCAATCTGCGCATATTCAAGGAATTTGTCGCTGGGCTTGCGACCCGATATCATTTCATACAGGGTAAACATTACATGCCCGCCGTCCAGCGCCGGTATGGGCAACAGGTTCATAAAGGCAAGCACTATGGAAAAGAATGCAGTGATCCGCCAAAAGGTTTCCCAGTCCCACCCGCTATCGGGGAAGATGGATCCCATCGCCTTAAAGCCACCTACTCCCTTGTAGGCGCCTGTTTCGGGAGATAATATCTTTTTAAACTGGTCTATATAAAATTGCAACTGTTCGCCCGCCATTTTTACGCCGGCAGGAAATGCCTCCAGTGCGCTGTACTTCGTTATATGCAATTTCAATACGCCCATACTGTCTAAATCCGAAATGGTGCTTACCGGGTAAAAACCGATCGTGCCTTCTTTGGTAACGGCTGTGGGTAGCGATAAAGTATCATTTCCCCTTAGCACACTTACCTGAACGGTTTGCTCCTTACTGTTTTCCAGGATGTTTTTGAGTTCATCAAAAAATACGGCGGAAGCCGAGTTCACGGCAATTACCTGGTCACCTTTTCTTAAACCTGCTTCATAGGCATTGCTTGAATCAGCTACCTGATCCACTATCACAGGTATGCGCGGTTCCAGCAAAGGCATCCGGCTTCTTTTCTTCTCTACCAGCTTGCCTATAAGGTCTACCGGAAGGATAACCGTTTCCAGCTTCCCGTTTCTTTCTATGCTCACATTGTTCCCGAGGATCAGTTTTTTAACAATATCGGTATAGTCTTCTACAGGCTGGTCATTCACCGCTAATATTTTATCGCCGTTCCTGAATCCCAGGTCAAACATCAGGCTGTCCCTGAATGCCAGCCCGTATTTCATGGAACTTACCGGCACTTTTTTCTCTCCCCATACCAGCAATATCATGCTGTATATGAAAAACGCAAGGAGAATATTCATGGTAACGCCGGCAACCATAATAATCAGGCGCTGCCAGGCGGGCTTGCTCCTGAACTCCCACGGCTCGGCAGGCTTTTTCATCTGTTCTTTGTCCATACTTTCATCTATCATGCCCGCTATCTTCACATAGCCGCCCAATGGCAGCCAGCCCACGCCATATTCCGTTTCGCCCACTTTCTTTTTAAACAATGAAAACCAGGGATCAAAAAACAAATAGAATTTTTCTACCCTGCATTTAAACCATTTTGCGGTAAGATAATGCCCCAACTCATGGATCACAACCAAAATAGAAAGCGACAGGATCAACTGCCCTGCCTGTAAACCCACCGATGCCCAGTTTATCGCTAATAATGTTATCATTTAAGTGTTTGACTTTTTTTATTGGTAAAAGTTGAAACGATAGTAATGTACCCTCTTTTTCATTTCGTTTTACGGATCAGATCATATATGGATCAAAGAAGCGGCAAAATTACGGGCCTCGGCATCGCTCTCAAAATATTCTTCCAGGGAAGGCTCCTTTATATAAGGTATCTTTTCCATGGCTCTTTCTACCATTTCCATCATATCTAAAAAACCTATCCTGTTGCGTAAAAAGCCGTATACCGCAATTTCGTTTGCGGCATTGAGCACGCAGGGCATATTGCCGCCTTTGTGCAACGCATTCCCGGCAAGCGCCAGGTTACGAAAAGTTTTAATATCGGGCTGTTCAAAATGCAGTCCGGGAGAACGGGTGAAATCATAACGCGGAAAAGCATTGGGTATCCGTTGCGGAAAAGAAAGCGCATATTGTATGGGCACTTTCATATCGGGCAGGCCCATCTGGGCCTTAATGCTGCCGTCTTCAAACTGCACCATGGAGTGTATAATGCTTTCCGGGTGCACAATTACCTGTATCTGCTCCGGCTGCAGGTTGAACAGCCACCGCGCTTCTATCATTTCAAGCCCCTTGTTCATCAGGGTTGCAGAGTCAACCGAAATTTTAGCGCCCATATTCCAGTTGGGATGCTGCAGCGCATGTTCTTTTTTTACATTCACCAGGAAGTTGGGCTTTTTGCCCAGGAACGGACCACCCGATGCCGTTAATATTACCTTTTCTATTTTATTCCGGGTTTCCCCTATCAGGCATTGAAAAATGGCAGAATGCTCAGAATCAACCGGAATTACGGGAACCCTTTTCTCTACAGCCCGCTGCATAACAATATCGCCGGCTACTACCAGCGTTTCTTTGTTCGCCAAAGCAACGGCTTTTCCCGAATCAATGGCCTTTAAGGTTGATTTCAGTCCGGCAAATCCAACAATAGCGGCCACCATCATATCATAGGTATCAAAAACGGCTGCTTCTTCGAGTGCATTTTCTCCGGCAAAAACCTTTACATTGGTTGACGCCAGCGCTTCCTTTACCGCCGCATATTTGCTTTCATTTACGATCACAACCGCATTGGGATTGAATTTTTTTGCCTGTTGTACCAGCAGTTTATCATTAGAGTGGGCGGTTAAGATCTCCACTTCAAATTTATCCAAATTAGAAGCAATTACTTCCAGCGCCTGTGTGCCTATGGAGCCGGTGGAACCAAATATAGCTATTCGTTTTTTCATTCAATTGTGTTGCGAACAAGTACAGTTCAGGTATTCAAGATACGGCATGTAAAAGCATTGGTAAAAATTATCTGATCATTATTTCAAATAATACACAGAGGGTTTGGGCTATACTTCCTGCAGATATCGCTTCAACTCATCTGCTATTTTCCTGTCGTTGCTCAAACGGGGAACCTTATTCTGTCCGCCTAATTTACCTACGCTTTTCATATAATCTATGAAGCCGTTTTTTCTAACCGGTCGTATTTTCAGGGTTTGAAGAATATTACCGGTGATCAGATCGTCATAATAAATATTCTTCTGTCTTAAATTCTTATCTACCGCTATTGAAAAATCATGAATGCTCTGAGGTGAGTTTTCAAATTCAACAAACCATTCGTGGTAACTCCTGCCCCTGCCCTGTTCTATCATGGGTGCAACAGTAAATTCCGTGATCTTCAATCCTTCCTCTTCGGCTGCTTTCATTAAGCTGTATTCCACTTCTTCACCAATTACATGTTCGCCGAAGGCTGATATAAAATGTTTGATGCGGCCGGTAACCACTATACGGTATGGATCTGTTGAAACGAATTTTATAATATCGCCCAGGTTATAACCCCACAGGCCGGCATTGCTGTTGATGATGAGCGCATAATTTTCGCCCATTTTTACATCTTTGAGTGAAAGACGCGCTGGATGATCAGAAAATATTTCCTGTGCGGGCACAAATTCAAAAAAGATACCAAAGTTCGTATTGAGCAATAATCCTTCATGCTGTTGTGAATCCTGGAAAGCAAAAAATCCTTCCGATGCCGGAAAGGTTTCAATGGTATCTACTTTTTCACCTATGCTTTCAAACAACCTGGCCTTATACGGTTCAAAATTCACCCCGCCCTGCACCATCACATTAAAATTAGGGAACAGATCTTTTATCTTTTTACCGCTGCGCGCCGTCAGTCTGTCAAAATACATTTGCATCCATGGAGGTATTCCGCTGATCATGGTCATATCCTGGCCAATGGTTTCATCTACTATTTTCTCCAGCTTGGTCTCCCAGTCTTCAATGCAATTGGTTTCGTAACTGGGCAGTTGGTTGGTACGCAGGTACCGGGGAATAAGGTGATTGGAAATACCGCTTAACCGGCCGGTGGGTATACCCCCTATCCGTTCCAGTACCGGGCTGCCGCTCAAAAAAATCATTTTGCCATTGGCAGAGGAATAATTCCCGGTTTCCGACATATAACAAAAAAAAGCGTTGCGGGCCGTTTCAAAATGATTGTCAACCGATTCTTTTGTTATAGGTATATATTTTATCCCACTGGTGGTGCCGCTCGTTTTGGCAAAATAAATGGGCAGCCCTTTCCACAAAACATTGTGTTTGCCCTGCTTGATCCGTTCAATATAAGGCTTAAATGCCTCATAGTCGCGTAGGGGAACCGCCTGCCTGAATTCATCGTAGGTTCCTACTTCATTAAACAAATGTTCCTTCCCGAATTCTGTTTTTCTGCCCGTCTTAACCAGATCTTTCAAAACCTGCTCCTGATCCGCCAGGGCCGTAAACATCGATTTTTTGACCTGCTTATGTATATATCCGGCAAACGGCTTCGCCAGAAAAGATTTGATCTTCATGTGCTTTCAGCAAGAATAGTTGAGACCGCAAAGATAACTTTACGCCTGCAAAGAGACAGCTTAAGCTGATAAGATTTTTTCTTTCAATTGTTTGTCATGAACAAAATTAATCTTACCTTTGCACTCCTTAAATTTTGCCTCATGTTTGCGATAGTTAAAATAGCCGGTCAGCAGTTTAAAGTTCAGCAGGGACAGAACCTGTACGTTCCGCATTTAGATGGAAAAGCAGGCGACGCCCTGGAGTTTACTGATGTGTTGCTGGCAGATAATGGTGATACCTTATCAACCGGCGCCGATGTAAAGATAAAAGTTAAAGCCGAAATAGTTGGCGAAGTACAGGGCAATAAAGTCATTGCCTTTAAAATGAAAAGAAGAAAAGGCTTCCGTAAAAAACACGGACACCGTACTTTGTTTACGCATATCAAGGTAACAGATATCGCATAGTTGAAATTCGAGTACTGAAATTCGAAATTGTAATTTCTAAATTAAAAGATCATGGCACATAAGAAAGGCGAAGGCAGTGTAAAAAACGGCCGCGACTCGCAAAGTAAACGCTTGGGTGTAAAAATATATGGCGGACAACCTGCAATTGCAGGCAACATTATTGTTCGCCAGCGTGGCACCGCTTACCATCCCGGTAAGAACGTAGGTGTGGGAAGAGACTTTACCCTGTTCGCACTGAACGATGGTATGGTTGAATTTAAGAAGGGGAAAAACAACAAAACCTTTGTTTCTGTAGCCGCTGCTGAAGCAACAGATTAAAAAAAAATTTTGCAGTTGGAAAAATGTTTTTACTTTTATGACGTTAATCCATTATTAACTAACCATTAAATTCTAAAAACATGGCAACAGCAAAGAAAGCTGCTAAAAAAGCTGCTCCTAAAAAAGCTGCTAAAAAAGCCGCTCCTAAGAAAGCTGCTAAAAAAGCCGCTCCTAAAAAAGCTGCTAAAAAGGCTGCTCCTAAAAAAGCTGCTAAGAAAGCTGCTCCTAAAAAGGCTGCTAAGAAAAAATAAGCTTAGCATCTCTCTACAGAGCGAAAAATATAAAGTCCCGGTTACGGGACTTTTTTTTATTGCTGCAAATACCGAAGCCTTTATTCTGTAATTTAACAGCCAACTTTTTCCCATATGGATAACTCACAAATAGCAGGTGCTTTTTCTTTGCTTTCGAAACTTATGGATATTCATGGCGAAAACAGCTTCAAAGCAAAATCGTATGCAGTGGCAGCTTATACCATAGAAAAGCTGCCTTTTGAATTGGCTGAACAATCCTATGATAAGGTATTTTCCATAAAAGGGATCGGCGCTGCTACAGGTAAAAAGATCATGGAGATCAGACAAACCGGGAAATTGAATGCACTGGAAGAATACCTGCAAAAAACACCATCGGGTATACTGGAAATGCTGAACATAAAAGGACTGGGGCCAAAAAAGATAGCTGTTGTATGGAAGGAAATGGGGTTGGAAACGATTGGAGAACTGCTGTATGCCTGTAACGAAAACAGGCTATTGCTTTTTAAGGGCTTCGGGGAAAAGACCCAGCAAAATGTAAAAGCTGCTATTGAATTTTACCTGCGCAGCAAAGGAAGCTATTTGTATGCCGAAATAGAACCCTATGCTCTGCAACTGCATCAGCAACTCAAGAAACAATTCCCCGGTCACCGGTTTGAACACACCGGTGCTTTTGCAAGACAATCGGAAACCATTGATATACTTGAATGGGTAAGCACTGCAGGCAATGCCGAACTGGAACAGTTTTTGGCAGCACACTCATTTTCGGTTACGGAAAAAAATGAAACAGGCATCCGCTTTAAAACAGAAAACAATATTGCTATTGCATTTTACACTGCCCGTGCCGAAAACATCGGGAGCATTGTATTTCATACCAATTGCGCAGGCCCGTTTTTAAATGAATGGGAAAAAAGATTCCCGGTCAGGCAAACGTTCAGCAGTGAAGAAGATATCTTTAAAAGTGCCGGCATTCCCTATATACCGCCCTGCCTCCGGGAAAAGGAAACGATCATAGCCGCTGTAATGGACCGGCCGTTGCCCGAACTTATTCGTCCTGAAGATATAAAAGGTGTTATTCACAGCCACAGCAACTGGAGCGATGGAAGGCAAAGCGTGGAGGATATGGCAAATGCAGCCATTGAAAACGGGTTCGAATACCTGGTGATCAGCGATCACAGCAAATCGGCTTTTTATGCCAACGGGTTAAAGGAAGACAGGATCAAAGAGCAGCATCTTTATATTGACACACTTAATGAAAAGCTTTATCCGTTCAAAATATTTAAAAGTATTGAATCCGACATCCTCAATGACGGCAGTCTCGACTACAACAGCCAGATATTGGGTACTTTCGACCTCGTAATAGCATCCATTCATTCCAATCTTAAAATGACGGAAGACAAAGCCATGCTGCGCCTGCTCACCGCTATTCAAAACCCGTATACCACCATACTGGGGCATATGACCGGAAGGTTGCTGCTGAGCCGTGAAGGATACCCTGTAAATCATAATACAATTATTGACGCCTGTGTGGATCATGATGTGGTAATAGAATTGAACGCCCACCCCCGCCGTCTGGATATAGACTGGCGCTGGATAGACTACGCATTGGAAAAAGGTGCCATTATTTCTGTTGACCCGGACGCACACAATACAGAGGGTTATAAAGACATACGCTATGGTGTGCTGGCCGCCCGGAAGGCCGGGTTAACCAGGCAAAGCAACCTCAGCAGCTACAGCCTGCCTGAATTTGAAGCATTCTTAAAAAAGAGAAAAGAGAAAAAAGGGATTTGAAGAAAGTTGCAGGGTACAAGGTACAGGTTACAAGGTGCAAGTTCCAGGGTGCAGCGTACCGGGTACAGGGTGCAAGTTGCACAAGCTGAACTCATACCTGAGACCTGAAACCTCACACCAGCTTACCATTTTCATTAAGCGGCAGCTCCACGTAAAAAGTAGTGCCCTTCCCTTCTTCGGTATCAAACCAGATGCTTCCCCTCGATTGCTCCACGATGCTTTTGCATATTGCCAGCCCTAATCCTGTACCCGAGGTTTTGGTAGTAAAATTAGGAGTGAAGATGTTAACGAGCATGGCCCTGGGAATGCCAGATCCGTTATCTGTGATGCTGATCGTTACGTTGTGTTCGTTTCTTTTTTGCCGTACGGCAACCGACCCGTTTTCATCTTCGGGAATAGCTTCTATGGCGTTCTGTAAAAGATTGGTGAACAGCCTGTTGATCTGGGTTTTATCTGCATCGATCAGCAAAGGTTCTCCGGCGGGTTCCCACTGAATGCTTACTCTTTCCTGTACATCATGAAGATATACCAGCGAGTTCAGCAGCTTATTTATGTCGAAAACTTCGTTCCTCGCGTTCCCGATATTAGCGAATTCCGAAAATTCGGAAGCTATCCTCGACAAATGATCGATTTGTTCAACAAGGGTTTGAGCTACGTTTGAGGACAGCTCCTTTACATTGGGTGCATTGTTATTGATGGCTTTTTGCAAATATTGTATGCTCAGCTTCATAGGTGTAAGCGGATTTTTAATTTCGTGCGCAACCTGTCTTGCCATTTCACGCCATGCGCCTTCTCTTTCCGTTTTGGCCAGGGCCGCTGCGCTTTCCTCCAGCTTCTGAACCATTTTATTGTATTCTTTGACCAATCCGCCAATTTCGTCTTTTTTGGTCCATACAATTTCTGCATTGTGCTTGCCGAGATTCACATCCTTCATCATTGCACTAATAAGGGTGAATGAGCCGGTTATCCTGTTGGTAAGGAACAATGCAATAATACCGGATAACAGGAAGATAAAAGCATTCAGGTTAATGATGGTAACCAGAAAACTCGATATCTCCTGCTTAAGCCGGTTCTGAGAATTGAAATAGGGAATATTAAGATATGCAACCGTTTTTCTGTTATCGGCCAATACGGGCACATAAATACTGAGGTAATTCATTTTACCATACTTTTCTTCCTGCACATACTGGATCTTTTTTTGCCGGTTCAGATTATAAAAGGCAAGCGGATCCATCATGCGGCTTAATACCCCTTTATTGTATACAAAAGGCTGGGATGAGATCTGAAGCGACCCGTCGGAATTATAAAGGTTAACATCTGCATTATGCAGTTGAGCCATTTCCGTGATTTGCTGCCGCACCGATTTCCCATACGCAGAATCATACACCTGCATAATATCATCCATCAACCTGTGGTCGCTGACCTTGTTCTTTAACGCAGCGGATATATCCTGTATTGACCGGCTCAGCTTATCGCGGTTGTTCTTATTATAGGAGGCAGTAAAAAATAAAATAGTGGCCGCACCTACTACAATAAAAGAAAACACGCTTACAAAGATCACAGTGCCATATATCTGCGACCGGATATTAAAATCCGTGATCTCCCGCAAGGCCCGCCATCGGAAGCCCGACTGGATAATGATGCTTGCTACCTGGAATAGCGCCACCAGTAAAAGAAAAGAACAAAACAGGTATGCAAAAAGCGTGATGGCTTCCATAATGAAGTTGCTTCGCCGCGTTATAATAATTACTTTATTGCCCGACTTGTACCACAATTCGCTATATCCATTGACCATCTTTTCAAAAAATTCCTGCCTGGGAAGATCACTTTCCGTTAAGGCTGTAGGAAAGCTATAATCGTTAACATATACCTGTAAAGCACCGCTGTCGTAAATTGCATAAGCATAATCGGGAGCGTATTCAAATGAATAATCTTCAGCCTGCCTGAACAATTCGGGATACAGGGCCTCACTGCGATAGCGCTTGGGATTCGACAGCATGAAAAAATACGCCTTCGTGGCATGCGCACTATCCCTGATCTCTTTAAGGTAGATGTAGCTGAATTTATCGAAAGCCGTTTCGTAATAACGCAGTCCGGGTATTTTGGTGTCTTTACCCTGCACAGAATAGATCGTATTCAATTCATCAAAGGTCAGTCTTTCCCCGCTGGGAATGGGCCGCTCTTCCGCGTCATAAAAGAACAGTTCCGTATCATACTTATTAAGATAGGGGGTAAAGTTGGCGTTGATAAGGCTGTCTTTAAATATGGCGCTTTGCACAGGATCGTGGAGTCGCCAGAGGTGAGTAAGAAAAAAATTATTGCTGAAGCTTTGTATGGCTATATTCAGTAACCGCTCGCTGGAAGGATCCGTTTGCATTACCAGTTTCTCTGCCGTTCTTTTCCGTAACTCCAGCTCGCGCGAACGGTTCTGAAAGATAATAATAGATGCAATAGATGCAGAAAAAACAAACAACCAGAAAAGGGCATTTGCTACCAGAAAATTATTTTTTTTCAAGCTGAGCTCCACTTTGCTCATGAGGTACACATACAATATCAGCCAGCTCAGCATACACAGCTCAAACAATATATAGGAGTGGCTCATTCTTACGCTCAGTCCCAGTAACCCGATAATGGCAATGATCAGTATGGGATGATAACGCGACCTGCGGTTCAATATGGTGATAGCCCTTAAAACGGCCTGTGAAAAAATGAAGTATCCCAGCGATACGCAACACAGCACGATAAACCCAAATACACTATAAATGTTAAGACTGAAAAAATTGGTAACGTCAAATGAAATCTGTGAATCGGCAACCAGGCTTCTTATTACATGCCCGCCAATGAAAGTGGCTACCACCATCACCAGGGCCAAAATTATAATGGCTACACGGCGCCAGGCTATGCTTCGTATGTGCAGGCGGATATTTTGTTTTGAAAACCGGATCCTTGCAAAAAGCACCAGCCAAAAAAAGAGGATACTGTTGATCAGCAAATCGCCCAGCGAACGCGAAATAAAACTGGAGCCGTATATAACAGGGTCAAACAGTTCAAACTGACGGAAATTGGCAGGCACAGGAAAAAAATAACTTAATGCACGTAAGCCTATCATCAGAACAACCATAAAAGATACTCCCGCAAGCGCGCCGGCAGTTCTTGAAATCGCTACTGCCACATTATGAAAAAAGAACAGTGTGAGCAAGGATCCCAATATCCTCAACAACATGGTCAACCAGTCATTGCTATGCTGGTCAATCAAAGATTTAGGCTGAAGATAGAAAAGGGTTGTGCCGTTAATGCTTTGTATCGGATATTGGGTAGGCGTAAATACAAGTGCATAATTTTCTTCAATATGCGCGTGATTAACGAAACCGTTCTTCAGGTATTCACTTTCCAGTACATACTGGCGGCGAACAGGTAAAAGATATAAAGCGATGACGGATCTCTCTCTATAAATGATTTTTTTTCGTATCACTTCATACTGGCCATTGGCCAGGGAAGCGATATACCTGGGCTGCTCTTTCTGCAACAGATCATTCTCCGGTAAAACAGATTGTGTATTCCAGAACAAAAGATCGTAGGTTCCCGGAGCTGCTTCTTCATACAAAAAAACCTTATACTCCTGCTGAGTGATCCGCTGCACTTCAGCTTCATTTTCCTTTTTGTTAATGATCCGCCCAAGCAATGCCGTATCTCTTAAAAAGGAATCGAAATTTTTTTCGTTGCGCCAGATGTATTTTTCCAGGGATTTTTTTACGCCGCCCGGTGAAGAAGTGTAAGACCAGTAATTACTAAAGATAAACGACAGCGTAAAAAGCCATGCTGCTCCGATAAGCAGGTAGCCGTTGCTATACAATATATCGGTCCAGAATTTTTTCAAAATTCAGTTTTTTGCTTTTTAACCTCGTTCCAGATCTCATCCATTTCTTCAAGCGACATTTCCGATAAATTCCGGCCCCCTGATATTGCCGCCTGTTCCATACGCGTAAACCGGTCAATAAATTTTTTGTTGGTGCGCTCTAATGCATTTTCAGCGTCGATATGCAAAAACCGTGCATAGTTAATGAGTGAAAATACAAGATCGCCATATTCACCTTCAATGCTTTCAGCATCACCCTGCGCTATGGCCTCCTGCAATTCCCCCATCTCTTCCTCAACTTTTTCCCAAACCTGCCCGCGATTATCCCATTCAAACCCCACCTGCTTTGCTTTCTCCTGCAACCGCATGGCTTTTACGGTTGCGGGAAGCGCCGAAGGCACGCCGCCTAAAACGGATTTCTTGCCTTCTTTCAGTTTTAATTTTTCCCAGTTGCGTTTCACATCGTCTTCATTTTTAACCTGCACATCTCCATAAATATGGGGATGCCGGAAGATCAGCTTTTCACACACGCCATTGATAACATCCTCCAACGAAAACTGTTTTTGCTCACTGGCTATTTTAGCGTAAAAAACAATATGCAACAAAATGTCTCCCAGCTCCTCCCTGATCTCTTTCCAGTTGCTTTCAGTTATGGCATCTGCCAGCTCATAGGTTTCTTCAATGGTAAGCGAACGCAAAGTGTGTATTGTTTGCTTTTTATCCCATGGACATTGCGCTCTTAACTCATCCATGATCTTAACCAATCTCAAAAAAGATGATCCGGTTGTTTCCATGTTTTAAACTTTGTAAGCCGATATGACAAAGAAAATGACGATCAAAAAAATCATCGCAATAAAGGTCATCCAGCTTAATAATAAATATTTGAGCATCGTTTTTGATCTTCCCTGCTGATAAAAATTACGCATGGCCTTATACACATAATAAACCATGTATAAAACCACAGCCGCCTTTATCAAAGAAAGAACCCGCCAGTGCAGTTGCGCGTGAATTCCATCCAGCGTATAATACAGCAACAGCAATATAAAGATCGCACAATAGGCATGAATAGAAAATATGCCGTGACCGGCATAATAAAACGATCCCCGCCGTATATATAAGAGCTTTAAAAAAAAGGCAAACAGCGGAAGAGAAATGAACAGCATGGTAGGAAAGGAATGCTTAAACTTCTCCACTATGGTATTGAAAAGCTTACTTCTATCTTTTTTTTCTTCACTGTGCCAATGGAGCAGCTTTAATTTTATACTTCTTTTTATCCACCCGTCCTTCTGCCCTGCCGGCAGCTCATCCTGCACTGCTTTATAAGTAGCCTCGTCTTTGTAAAATGTAAAGTCAATGAATTCCTTATCATTTATCAGCACCTTATCCCCGCCGGAACTGCCGGTTTTGCTCATTTTCCGGGCAGAATCAATTTTCGACCTTACAGAAGGCGAAAAGGGAATGACGGTTATAACAGAGTCCGATATATCATCTGCCCTATTAAGGATCTCTTTATTTTGAACGCTGTCCTTTTTAAGGCTGTCGGTTAACAGCCTTATGCGCTGTTCATACTTAACAATTGCCGTTTGAATGGCTGCTTTTTCAACCGCATCGTCTGTTGCGGTTAACATGCCCTGCAACGTTTGCAGTTCGCCCTGCTCATTTGCCAGGGTTTCCCGAAGGCTTTTCCTCCCTTCAGCTTCCGGGCCATGGCTGCTGATAAAAGAAAAATAAACAAGAAAAAAGAAAGCGGAAGTAAACACATACATCCGTATCGGGTGTAGATAGCGCACTCTTCTGCCCCGCACATATTCGGCGGTAAGAAAACCCGGCTTCAGCAACAGGTATTTAACTGTACTGAAGAACTTACCGTCGAAATGCGTGATATCGTTAAAAAAATGTGTTACCAGGTGCCAGGCCGGTTCCCGGGGCTCAATATTTTCCTGTCCGCATACACCGCAATACCTGCCCTGTACCTCTGCCCCGCAATTCAAACAATTTTTCTCCTTTCTTTCTTTAAAATGAGACACCGGTCTAAATTTTGATAAAAATAATACTTTTGCCAGCTATGAAGGTTCACTTATTCCCGTTTCTGCGCAGTCTTGCACTATTAAATATAGCTATCCTATCCGGTCACCAGGGGTTTAGCCAGTATTATTATCACGATATCATACTCACCGCTCAAAATCAGCAACAGCAGCAGCTATACAAAAAGAACAGCGTAACCGGCGTAAAACTGATCAGTTATGAGGCCAACGGGCAACTATCCGAAGATTTCGTTTGCAATATAACTCCCAACAACAGTTACACGCAAACCAAAACATTTACCCAATCGCCCCTTACCGGAACATCATCATCCACTGCTTTTTATAATTTTAAGGGACAGTTGTACCGTTCTGCAGACAGCAGCAAAGAATCGGTTAACAAATATGAATACAGCTACGACAGCACAGGAAGATTGGGGGCTGCTACCAGTGTATCGGAAGGGTTCACCAGTAAGATCCAACAGAAAGAAACCCATGTATGGAAGTATGATGACAATTGTCCCGAAAATATGTTCCGCATTAAAAATGGCACAGACACCACTATAGTACGATTTGTTTGTGATGAGCGGGGCAATATAACGGAGGAAGAAAGCTGGCGGCATAATATTTCAACCGACAAAATATATTATTATTACGACAGCCTTCATCGTTTGTCGGATGTTGTGCGGTACAACAACAGGCTGGGCAGGCTGCTGCCGGATTATATATTTGAATACAATGATGAAGGACAGCTTGCACAAATGATAACTGTTCAGGGAGGAAGTGATTATCTTATCTGGAGATATGAATATGCAGAAAACGGGTTGAAGACAAGAGAACTATGCTTCAACAAGCAAAAAAGCCTGGTAGGAAAAATTGAGTATCAATATACTTTTAAAGGCAGATAACCGGCACTGCCTGCAGATACATTATTGTGGCCGGTAAACCAGGCGTATTAAAATATATACCATTTGCTTTCGTTGTCCTTTGCATAACTCAGTCCATTGCTCATAACATGAACCTCTTTGCCGGAAGCAGCATCTGTATACGTTTCCTTTTCGTAAACCCTTACGCCATTGTTTTCCCTTGTCAGGTATAAAATCAATGCATGTATGCCCGGGGCCACATCATGAAGCCACTGCTCATCATTTTCTCTTACAAAGGCAGAACTCATATCAACGGTTTTTCAAAAGTTACAAACTTAATGCGATATTCGGAAATGAAGCAGGATCAATCCGGTAAAACTTCGCATTCCCAGCCCCGGGTTTGCCCGTATGTTACAATTTCATCTGCCGTTTTATCGCAACCCTTTTCCGTTACATTACCTGCCGTGTCGCGGCATTCATAGCACCTGTTTTTCATGCAGGAAATTCCCGTAAACGACAATATAATAAGTATAAAGAAAAATTTCATATGCCTGTTTTGAAATGATTGGACTGAACATATTTCCATTTCCCGCCACATGGCGGCTGCCTGCCAATGAGGCTGGTACCAACCCGTGGCGTGAGCTACATTTTTGCACCTATGATTTCCATCAATGTTTTCAACACTTCTTTACAATAAAAAAGCTGGAGATTGAATGTTTCGTCTTTCTGAGGTGAAAGCTTTTCTGCTTTTTTAATTTCACCTTTAAAAGCAATGGCAAAATAGGCGAACACTTCATTGTTGGATTCGGGTACCGGGGTAGCATAGCCGGTAATGCCGATTCCCCAGCTGCTGCCAAAAAGCGGGCAAACGTGCAAAGCCATTTCTGCAGCTACTTTCGCCGACACGCAATTACAGGCCAGGGCATGAATAGGCTCTACGTTAAGATGCCTGTATTTTTGCGCAATATTATAAGCTGTGATGCCGCCCTGGTAAAATCCGATGGATCCTTCCGCCGAAGAAAAGGCCAACTGCATCAATCCTGACGTTACGCTCTCTCCAACAGCAATGGTCTCACTTCTCTTGCATAACATCCGGCCTATTTCATCCAGGTACACACCGGGAAACAAATTCATGTATCATCAATTTTATGGTTATACGCTTACATTACCCGCCGGTTTCATCATAAGGAGCGTCAACCGGTTTTGATTCCGGAGATCCTTTTTGCCTGAGCCATATCGAAAGCAATACAATGGAAGCCACCGCCAGGAATTCGCTTTGCCAGTTTTGGAACGATTCAAACCAAAAACGCGATGATGCTATATATTCATTCCATGAATCGGGTGGCAGACCTTTGTCTGATTGTTCTTCATTGTGCCCTTTAAGGCTGCCATAAAAATGCAGCATGAAAGAGGCCAGGAATAAAAGACCGAAAGCTATTGAAAGGGAATTTTTATAGACGCTTAGCCATATCCCCCCTTTTTTAACCGGCCATGGCGCATCGGGGTGGGGCCTGGGCTCCCGGTCAACCTCCTCCTCTCCTTCCATTTTCTTCGACTCGGAGGAACCCATCTGCCGCAGGCTTACCGTTAACAATACATACAAGGCCATTTGCAAAAACTCACTTTCCCAGTTTTCAAAAGTGGCCTGTATAAAATGCCCGCTCCGGCTGTATTGGGCTACCGACAATGCAGGCTTACCTTCTTCTTCTCTCTCCTTATTCTTTTCTCCCCGGCCCGTTAAGAACTGGGCGGTCCAAAAAACAAGCATCAATCCCAGTAATACCAGGCTCAACCCGTTGCGGCGCACAAAAGTATATTTACCGGCCATGCTGTATATTTATTTTTTGCAGGTGCTCTTCAATGGGCCACAGTATTTACTACTATAGATATACAAGTTGTATGCCGTTGCTCAAAGCCCGGCCCGGTCTGTTCATTCTGGCTCATCATTTGAAATGTTATCGCATTAAACACATGCAATGCCTGAAGGACCCGGCATCATTATTTTAAAGGAAGCAGTACAGCATTTGAAAAAGCATTTGAATTAAAAAAGCACTGGCTGGCGCATACCAAAAAAATATGCCCGCGGTGCGATCTTCCTTTCATAAAAAAATATTGCGGTAAAACCCACCGCAGGAGGAGCTTCTTTTGCGAGAACTGCCAGGTAAAATACAGCTAGATCTTCAAGGCTTGTTTCCTTCGTGCTTTCGTGACTTTGTGGCAAAACAACAACAACCTGGTTTGTGTCTTCAAAAAATCATATCCAACTTTCCCCATTACACAAACTGTGTAATATTTTCCTCCAATTGCAATGCCTCCTTTACACCCGCATTTTGTTGTAAAAAACTGCTGCGATCAGGTAACCGAAAATATAGTATGAGGTGGCACATCATTTGTGAATCAGTTTGGAGACAATCTTCAACAATTCTATTACATTTTTAAATTTACGATTATGCCAAACACAAAGAAAGCGCCGGCACGCAATCAAAAAGCAAGCGGGGCCAATGCCTCTGCCATAATGGATAATACGCAACTGGAAAAATTTTTCATAGATGCCCTTAAGGATATTTACTGGGCCGAAAAACATCTGACCAAAGCGTTGCCTAAAATGAGGAAAGCAGCCACGACAGAAGAATTGCAGGATGCCATTGAAGACCATTTGGCCCAAACACAGGAACATGTAAGCCGCCTGGAAGAAGTATTTGAAATGCTCGGCAAAAAGGCCCAGGCAAAAAAATGCGATGCCATGGAAGGCCTGGTAAAGGAAGGTGAAAGCGTTATCGAAGAAACAGAAGATGGCAGCATGACAAGAGATGTAGGCATTATTATTTCGGCTCAGAAAGTAGAACATTATGAAATTGCCGCTTACGGGGGCTTAACCCAGCTTGCCCGCACTATGGGACTGGAAGATGTAGCCGGTATTTTACATCAAACCCTCGAAGAAGAAAAGCAAACGGATATGCTGCTTACGGAAATAGCCGAAAACGATATCAACTGGGAAGCAGAGCAGGAAGATGAAGAAGAGTAAGTTATATAAGTTATAATACAGGGCTGACCATAAAGGTCGTTGAACGTCTTTGCGAGGGAGGAACGACCGAAGCAATCTTATTGAACGATAGAGATTTAAGTATGTAAGCTTGTTTCTCTTCGCTCGCAATGACGACTTTTTTGGTCAGCCCCAAATATTGTCGTATACCGGGCATGGCACTATCAGGAAGTTCTGCTGACGGGAATGTCAAAAATGGTTGTTATGTCTGATCTGTTTACTTTTTTATTCGAATGGGAGCACAATCAATATGAAGCATCCTGTTTTCGCAGTGCTGAAGATAAAGGATTAACGAAATACGCGGTTACCTTTAAGCACCCCAACCCTTTCCCCCAATTCGGCGCTGAGCCTCACAACTTATTTGTTGAACAGGATGGAAGGTTCTATTGCCGGGGAAGCAGCGACAAAGGTTGCCTTTATTTCAGGGCCAATCTTATACGCTGGCTAAAAAAACATTTGAAAGAACCGGGGCCCCTTAAGCACAAATGGGGCGGGTAACCAAACCATTTGACCGTGATCCAAAATGGCAATGCTCTTATGCATTACCTGAGGCTATGCCGTTAATGTTAAATGAACAACTATGATCAAAAGAGATGGACACAACACCAGCCTCTGGCAGGCAAACGCTACAGCATTTACAGCAACCAACAGTGCAGCCACAGATGAATTATACGATGTGATCATTGTTGGCGGCGGCATAACCGGAATAAGCACCGGCCTGCTGTTGCAGCAGTCGGGGAAAAAATGCCTGATCATAGAGTCTGCCAATATTTGCTTTGGCACTACCGGTGGCACTACAGCTCACCTCAATACCTTACTGGATACACCTTATTCTGTTATAGAACAAAAGTTCGGTAAGGAAAATGCAAAGCTGGTTGCCACTGCAGCCAGGGAAGCGCTGGAGCTCATTAAAAACAATATAGCAGCATTAAAGATTGAATGCGGGTATAAGGATGCCGGCGCTTTTTTATTCGCACAGGATGAAAAACAGGTGGAAGAGCTGGAAAAGATCAAAGATGCATCAGAAAATGCAGGGCTTGATATACAATATAGCGATCAGATCCCTGTTCCGTCTTCATTTCTGAAAGCTGTAAAAGTTAACGGACAGGCGAGGTTCAACCCTGTTCAATACGTGTACGCACTGGCAGATGCTTACGAAGCCCTGGGCGGGGTAATACTTCAGCACTGCAGGGTAACGGGCGCCGAAAACAATGAAGTGGTAAATGTAGAAACGGAAAAAGGATCGTACAAAGCGGTTGACCTTATTTATGCTTCACATATACCGCCCGGTGTTAATTTGCTGCACCTGCGCTGTATCCCCTACCGCAGTTATGCCATGGCGCTTACTTTGGCAGACAACAATTACCCCCGGGATCTTTGCTATGACATGGTTGATCCTTATCATTATTACCGCACACAGGAAATAGACGGGCAGCGTTATCTTATTGCAGGAGGTAAAGATCATAAAACCGCACACGAGGAAAATGAAGAAGCCAGCTTTTTGTCTCTTGAAAGCCATTTGAGAAAAATGTTCAATATTGCTGGGATCAGGTATAAATGGTCTTCGCAATATTTTGAACCGGCCGACGGACTGCCCTATATCGGTCATCTGCCCGGCAATCCTGAGCATATATATGTGGCTACCGGTTATGGCGGCAATGGCATGACCTATAGCACCGTTGCCGCAATTACTTTATCGGCGCTGATCTGCAATAAGAAAACACAATATGAAAAACTATTTGATCCCAACCGCTTAAAGCCTGTGGCCGGCTTTACGGATTTTATAAAGCATAATGCGGATGCGGTAAGGCAGTTCTTCGGTAAGTTATTTTCGGGAGAAAAGCTGGAAGAGCTGGCGGCATTGGCGCACGGTGAAGCAAAGCTGGTTGTTTTCGAAAACCAGAAGATCGGGTTGTACAAGAATGAGGAAGGCAGGCTTTTCGGTGTAAATCCCTCCTGTACCCATCTTGGCTGCGAAGTAAAATGGAACAATGCCGAAAAGTCGTGGGATTGCCCCTGCCATGGCGCCAGATACCATTATACAGGCAAAGTGCTGAATGGCCCGGCCGACAGGGATCTGGAGCCTGTTGCCGTGGAATTTCTTATTGAAAGCTGAATTTTATATTCACCGTGTGCCCTACATATATGATCTTTGGAAAAAGAATGTAAACGAAAAAGCAAAGCCGGAGCAGTTTATTGCATATGACGAACGATATAAAACTGATCGTAAAGAATTCAACCCTGCCGCAGGCCGGCAAAGGATTATTTACCCTGTCATTCATTCCTGCCGGAACCCATATTATTGAATACAGGGGCCGTGTAACCACCTGGAAGGAAGTAAAAGAAAAAGAGGCCGACAATGCCTATATAATGTATGTAAACCGCAATCATGTTATCAACGCTTTACCTTACAAAAAATCACTGGCCAGGTACGCCAATGATGCAAAGGGAGTAGGAAAGATCAAAGGATTGCGCAACAATGCCGTGTATGCTACTGTAAAAAAACGGGTATACATCAAAGCTACCAGGGATATAAAGGCGGGTGAGGAAATTTTAGTTGATTATGGAAAATCATACTGGCAAACGATGAAAGAAAACAGGGAAATTGATGAACAAAGGAAACAGGACGCTAATAAGCACAGATCATAAGCAGATAATTGTTTCTTTCTATACCCATATTGCATGGGGAATTGAAAGTGCAGGAATGTGTATATTATTCCCCATGTGTATGGCTGCAGACGGGCGCTGAAAAATTTTATTTTAATACAAATGCCACAAAGCGGCAGACACGTTTTTTTCAAATCATCTCTTTTGTACGGAACCTGCCTCTTTTTATTGCTCAGATCCGGGCTGCAAAGCTTCTTCTGTATCATCCCCAATGAATAACTGTATCCTGTCCGGCACAGAATTTACAACATACTCATAAAAACCATTGTATATGGCAAAGTATTCAAAAAAAGCCCAGGACAAGGTTGAAAAAGCAATGCATGAAAAAAAACAGGGCAAGCTCAAAAGCGGCAGAAGCGGTAAAAAAGTAACCAGCCGCAAACAGGC